>NZ_DXLC01000052.1:0-2850 GCF_019414905.1 Streptococcus sp.
GATCTATTCATGGTCAGAATAGATAACACCGTTCTAAATTACGATTCATCGTTACTCCTTTTTTGATTCGTTGCTACAAGACTCCTAATTACCTGACAAGAGTGCCCGAGTTGTTAGAATAGCTCCACCAGTATATACAAATCCTTTAACAAAACCAGCGGCAATAGGGATAAGGAGAGGAAATGCTCCCCCTTGAATTTCCTGCAGGTCTGTATTAGTCATTTTTTCAAATTTTAAAATAGATTTTTCCATAGCAATTTCTCCTTTAATTTCTACCACTTACCTGTCACATAATGATAACCTGCAATTCCCACTGCAGCAACTCCACCAGCAATTTTGGCTGCCGTCACAGGATTAGCGATTAGCCAAGCTACAAGAGGAATTGCTCCTCCATCTACATTCATCAACTCTTCTTCTGTAAGAGCTACAAAGTTCTGTTCCATTTTGTCAAAATTTGTCATCTTTTTTCTCCTCTTGTTCTATTTTTTCTAAATCTTATCTTCTAAAAAATGGGGTTCCAATAAATACACCGCGTAACAATAAACCTGTAATTAGACCCCGTTGATAGCTTTCCTTGCTACCACCCACCAGCAAGGCTAAGTCGCTTTCCTTTAATACTTCAATAGTATACTTATCATTCATTTCATTCATCTCTTATCCTCCTAAAAACCAAAACCTCTACGAAATCCAATGTACCAATCTACAAGGGTCTTTGTCCAATTTTCTCCACCTTGAATATCGGTCAATTCTTCCGACGTTAGCTCAACAAATCCATAGTAATGTTCTTTCATTATTTTATTCCTTTCTTTTTCCTCTCACTTATTTATTCGAAAAATAATTCGAAAATGTACAACTAAATTAAATTTTATTTCAAAAATAATTTAATGTACCATGAATAGAAAATCGGTAGATACATAAGCCAGACTCCTTTCTTTTTCCTCTTACTTATCTATTCGAAAAAAATTTCGAAAACGTACAACTAAATTAAATTTATTTAAAAAATAATTTAATGAACCACGGATACAAGATTGGTAGATACATAAACCAGACTCCTTTCTGTTTCCTCTTACTTATCTATTCGAAAAAAATTTCGAAAATGTACAACTAAATTAAATTTTATTTGAAAAATAACTCAGTGAACCATGGGTGAAACATTGATATAAACATGAACTAGGCTCCTTTCCTTTTCCTCTTACTTATCTATTCGAAAAAAAGTCAAAAAAATAAGAATATCAGAAAATTTTCCGACATTCTTATTGATAAACTCATCCAAGTCTAACAGATATTAGACATTGAGATGTTTTTTAAGGGTTCTTCTGGCTGTTCGTGATACGGGGAAATGCAAACCTTCTAACAAGGTCACTTCTGTGGCAGTCATCTCTTCAATTGCCTGTAAACTGACTAAAGTATTGCGATTGGCATAGACAAAGTAATCTTTTTCAGCCTTGGCAGCGATATCCTTGAGACTGCCGTAAATGGTCTTGATAGAGTGATTAGCATAATAAACCTTGATACGATGGGATTCCACTGAGGTTTCAAAGGCTAAAATCTCATGGTAGGGCAGAGTAAAGCCCCGTCTTCCCTCAAAACTATAGGTAAAGAGACGCATATTTTCCCTCTTATCCACTGCCAGTACATAGTCCAGACAGCGTTCCAGCTGATGACGATAATCCTCCTCTGGCTGATCCTTGGAAATAAAATCCAAGGCAGATAAGTGGTAACGAAAAGCTAGAGGTAAGGCCTCCGAGTGCGTGGACACAAAGACAATGCTTGTAAAGGGATCTCGCTCCCGAACCTGTTGAGCAACCTGAAAGCCCCGTTCACGCTCTCCATCAATCTCTAAATCCAATAAATAGAGCTGATAATGGTCAAAATACTGAGAATACTTTTCAACATCTCCATAGTTTTTAGCAATATCAATTTCCAATCTCAAATTGCGAGAGCGACCGATATCTAGTAAAGTCTGCTCTATACGCCCCTGCTGAACTCTATCATCTTCCAAAACTAAAATTCTCATTCCTCTCCTCCTCGTTTCTCATCCTTAAATGGCAATTCTAAATCTTGTCTAAAGGTCGTCTCTCCTAGCTGGGTATCTAAGTTTAAATCATAATGAAAAACCATATCCTCCAAGGTTGCTAAGCCCAGTCCACTGTGGTTTCCCTTGGTAGAGTAACCCTTTTGACTGAGAATGCTGGGTTTCAGTTCTTCTTTCTTACGAGTGTTTTCAATGATAAAACGGACACTCCTATCGTCTGCCAATAAAGCAACCCGAATCTGCGGATTTTCCGCCTCACTGGCTGCCTCTAAGGCATTTGTCGTGAGGATAGAGAGGATACGGATAGCCTCCAACATCGGCAAATCCAGCTCTTCGACAACCCCCACCGTCTCCAAACTAAAATGAATTCCCTGATTATCTGCCACAATCATGGCTTTTGCCAAGGTATTGCGAATGGCTATATCATGGATATTGTGGAGATTAAAGGCCGTGTAGTCCGCCTTTCTCAGCTTTTCATTGGTCTTTAGAAAGACATCTTGATAAATGGTAGACACCTCAGCCATGTCTTGATTGGCTATGGCAGGTTCCATGCTGGCGACAATTCCTGCAAAATCATGACGGAAACCTCGCACTTCATCATAGAGATGACCTAGCTTGTCCACCATCCCTTGCAAGGAACGATTTTCATCTTCCTGTCTCTGAATAGTCTGCTCATCACGATAAATCTGCTCCAAATGCTTAATATAAAAGAGCCAAGAGAAAAAGAGAATGAAAATCAGAAGGGAAATGGTCGTGTCAAAACGAACGTAGAAAGGATTACATCCCCCAGACATGATGGATGAAAACAGTCTGAA
>NZ_DXLC01000053.1:0-4743 GCF_019414905.1 Streptococcus sp.
CCTAGAAATGGGCCTCTTGCCCAGTGAGATTTTGGCTCTCAAGGTTGAGGATATCAATCTGGATTTTCAGGTGTTGCGAATTAAGAAGGCTTCCCAACAGAGGATTGTCACTATTCCCACGACCTTGCTTTCAGAATTGGAACCCTTGATGGGGCAAACCTATCTTTTTGAAAGAGCAGGGAAAGCCTATTCCCGTCAGTGGGCCTTTCGTCAGCTAGAATCCTTTGTCAAGGAGAAAGGTTTTCCGGCCTTATCAGCCCAAGCCTTGCGGGAACAGTTCATTCTAAGACAAATAGAAAACAAGGTCGATTTGTACGAAATTGCAAAAAAACTAGGATTAAAAACAGTCCTGACCATAGAAAAATATAGATAATGGATATTAAATTAAAAGATTTTGAAGGGCCCCTGGACTTGCTCTTGCACCTGGTTTCTAAGTACCAGATGGATATCTACGATGTACCCATTACGGAAGTCATTGAACAGTATCTAGCTTATGTTTCAACCCTGCAGGCCATGCGTCTGGAAGTGACGGGCGAGTACATGGTCATGGCCAGTCAGCTCATGCTGATCAAGAGCCGCAAGCTCCTTCCAAAGGTAGCAGAAGTGACAGACTTGGAGGATGACCTGGAGCAGGACCTTCTCTCTCAAATCGAAGAATACCGCAAGTTCAAGCTCTTGGGTGAGCACTTGGAAGCCAAGCACCAAGAACGGGCCCAGCACTATTCCAAAGCGCCGACAGAGTTGATTTACGAAGATGCGGAGCTTGTGCATGACAAGACGACCATTGACCTCTTTTTGGCTTTTTCAAATATCCTAGCCAAGAAAAAAGAGGAGTTTGCACAGAATCACACGACTATCTTGCGGGATGAGTATAAGATTGAGGACATGATGGTTATCGTGAAAGAGTCCTTGACTGGACGAAATCAATTGTGCTTGCAGGATTTGTTTAAGGAAGCCCAGAATGTCCAAGAGGTCATCACCCTCTTTTTGGCAACCCTAGAGTTAATCAAAACCCAGGAGCTGATTCTTGTGCAAGAGGAAAGTTTCGGAGATATTTATCTCATGGAAAAGAAGGAAGAAAGTCAAGTGGCCCAAAGCTAGACTTGATAGAGAGGAAAGATGAGTACTGTAGCAAAAATAGAAGCGCTCTTGTTTGTAGCGGGTGAAGATGGGATTAGAGTCCGCCAGTTAGCTGAACTCCTCTCTCTGCCACCGACAGGCATCCAACAGAGTTTAGAAAAATTAGCCCAGAAGTATGAAAAGGACCCAGATTCCAGTTTGGCTCTGATTGAGACAGGTGGTGCTTATAGATTGGTGACCAAGCCTCAATTTGCAGAGGTTTTGAAGGAATACTCTAAGGCACCTATCAATCAGAGTTTGTCTCGGGCTGCTCTTGAGACCTTGTCCATCATTGCCTACAAACAGCCCATCACACGAATAGAAATTGATGCCATCCGTGGTGTCAACTCGAGTGGGGCTTTAGCAAAGTTGCAGGCTTTTGATCTAATCAAAGAAGACGGAAAAAAAGAAGTGTTGGGGCGTCCCAACCTCTATGTGACTACGGATTATTTCCTAGATTACATGGGAATAAACCATTTGGAAGAATTACCAGTGATTGATGAGCTTGAGATTCAAGCCCAAGAAAGCCAATTATTTGGTGAAAGGATAGAAGAAGATGAGAATCAATAAGTATATTGCCCACGCAGGTGTGGCCAGTAGGAGAAAAGCAGAGGAGTTGATCAAGCAAGGCTTGGTGACGGTTAACGGCCAGGTGGTACGTGAACTAGCAACCACTATCAAGTCAGGCGACAAGGTAGAAGTTGAAGGTCAACCTATCTACAACGAAGAAAAGGTCTATTATCTGCTTAACAAACCACGCGGTGTCATTTCCAGTGTGACAGATGACAAGGGCCGCAAGACTGTTGTGGACCTCTTGCCCAATGTGAAAGAGCGTATCTACCCTGTAGGTCGTTTAGACTGGGACACATCAGGTGTCTTGATTTTGACTAATGACGGGGATTTTACGGATGAAATGATTCACCCTCGTAATGAGATTGACAAGGTTTATGTAGCGCGTGTTAAAGGTGTGGCTAATAAGGACAATCTTCGTCCCTTGACCCGCGGTCTTGAGATTGATGGCAAGAAAACCAAGCCTGCTGTTTATGAGATTCTCAAAGTGGATCCAGTTAAAAATCGCTCTGTGGTACAGTTGACTATCCATGAAGGGCGTAACCATCAGGTTAAAAAGATGTTTGAAGCTGTCGGTCTTCAAGTGGATAAGTTGTCTCGGACACGTTTTGGACACTTAGATTTGACAGGCCTCCGTCCGGGAGAATCCCGCCGTCTTAATAAAAAAGAAATCAGCCAACTACACACCATGGCTGTAACCAAGAAATAATGAAACGAATTTTAATAGCGCCTGTGCGCTTTTACCAACGGTTTATCTCGCCAGCCTTTCCACCCTCTTGTCGCTTTGAGACGACTTGTTCCAACTACATGATTCAGGCTATTGAAAAACATGGCTTCAAGGGTGTTTTGATGGGCTTGGCTCGGATTTTACGTTGCCATCCCTGGTCGAAAACAGGTAAGGACCCCGTCCCAGACCACTTTTCACTCAAACGGAACCAAGAAGAAAAATGAGGCTAGGTAAAAATATTTTAGTGAAATGATAAAAACGCATCCTATCAGGTTTGAGTGTACTGATAGGATGCGTTTTATCATGTAAAGATGTTAGTTGATACTCAATGAAAATCAAAGAGCAAACTAGGAAACTAGCCGCAGGCTGTACTTGAGTACGGCAAGGCGACGTTGACGTGGTTTGAATTTGATTTTCGAAGAGTATGAGTTTGAAGTTGCTTATTTCAAGGCTTTTTGTGCGTCTTCAATCATGAGTTTGGTTGATTCAAGTCCGCCTCCACTTAGATACCAGAGGTCTGGTGTTAGTTGGATAATCTTACCATTTTTAGCGGCAGGTGTTTCAGCGATGAGGGCATTTTCTAGGACACCGTCGTTACTAGAGTTGTCTCCACCGATGGCAAGAGTACGGTTGATAACGAAGAGGATATCAGGATTGATTTCTTTGACACTTTCAAAGCTGACTTCTTGTCCGTGGCGAGAGTCTTCAAATTGAGTATCAGTTGGCTTGAATTTCAAAGTTTGGTATAAGAAAGAGAAACGAGATTGGGCACCAAAGGCTGCCATTTTTCCTTCGTTGAGGAGGATAGCAAGGGCTTTTTTGTCAGAACTTTCGTTTTTAGTAGCGACTTCTTGGATGCTCTTGTCTAGCTTGGCCAATTCTTCCTTGGCTTTCTGTGTACCAGTTTCACCAAAGGCGTTTGCTAAAGATTCGATATTAGTCTTGGTAGAAGTCCAGTAGTCATCTTTGCCTGCTTGGAAGAGAACAGTCGGAGCGATTTCGTTGAACTTATCTACGAATTTTTGGGTACGTGGTGAAGCGATAATTAGGTCTGGTTCAAGAGCAGCAAGGGCTTCTAGGTCTGGCTCAACCATAGAACCAACATTTTTAACTTTTCCAGCTAGGTCTTTAAGATAAGTCGGAACAGTTTTTGTAGGCATTCCGACGATATTCTTTTCAAAACCTAAAGCGCGAATAGTATCCGCAGCACCGAGGTCAAAGGTCACAATCTTTTCAGGGACTTTTGAAAGTGTGACTACACCTAGTGAACTTTTAATGGTTACCTCTGTTGGAGCAGAGCTACTTGACTCCGTCTTACTAGTGCTTGAGTTTGTACTACATGCACCAAGTAGGAGCAAGAAGCTGGCCGCTAGGGCAGTGAGATAAAGTTTAAGGGATGTTTTCATAATTTCTCCTTTTTAAAATGTGATAACGATTTAAGGAGTCTCTTGGTCTTATTGACTAAGAGACTGAAGGTTCTCTAACTTGAACTTCTATGTTATTAGCTATAGATACAGATCTTTTTGCCATTGATGTCAGTCAGCGTGATGGGAATCTCATAAAGTTGACTGAGCAGGTCAGCCTGCATGATTTGATTGGTTCTTCCCTTGCTAAAGACTTGACCGTCTTTGAAGGCGACAATTTCATCTGCATACTGACTGGCCATGTTGATATCGTGGAGGACGATGATAATGGTCTTTCCGAGTTCTTCCACTAGTCTCCGAAGAATCTGCATCATGCTGACGCTTTGCTTGATATCGAGATTGTTGAGTGGTTCGTCTAGTAAGATAAAGTCTGTATCCTGGGCCAGTACCATAGCGATAAAGACCCGCTGGAGCTGGCCTCCAGACAGGCTATCGATGTAGCGGTTTTTTAAATTGGTCAGTTCTAAATAGTCCAGAGTTTCTCGGATTTTTTCCCAATCTTCTGGTCTCAGTCGACCTCGACTGTAAGGAAAACGTCCAAAACTGACCAGTTCTTCCACCGTCAATTTGGCTTGGTAATTAATCTTCTGCTTTAGGATAGTCAGTTCTTGAGCCAGTTCTTGTGAATTCCAACTCTCGATTTCGCGGCCTTTGATACTGAGAATTCCCTGATCTTTCTTGGTCAGTCTGCTCATGATGGAGAGGAGAGTCGATTTTCCAGCACCATTGGGACCAATGAAGGCTGTCAGTTTCTGAGGACTGACTTCAAGCGAAATGCCTTGCAAAATATCCTGTTTTTGAATGGATTTGTCAATGTTTTCCAGTTTCACCGACGCGCCCTCCTATAAAGTAAGATAAAGAATAAGAAGCCACCCACACTCTCAATGATCATGCTGATGCGAA
>NZ_DXLC01000054.1:0-4869 GCF_019414905.1 Streptococcus sp.
GAAATGCAGAAACTGATGGACAAATGCCACAACAGGCTTCAAGTATGAAACAAGACGGTGTCCTTGCAAAACTAGGTCGAAACTTGACTGCAGAAGCGCGTGAGGGCAAGCTGGATCCTGTTATCGGACGAAACAAGGAAATTCAAGAAACATCTGAAATTCTTTCACGCCGTACTAAGAATAATCCTGTTTTGGTCGGAGATGCAGGTGTTGGTAAGACAGCAGTTGTCGAAGGTCTTGCTCAAGCGATTGTGAATGGTGATGTTCCAGCTGCTATCAAGAATAAGGAAATTATTTCAATTGACATCTCTGGTCTTGAGGCTGGTACTCAATACCGTGGTAGTTTTGAAGAAAACGTTCAAAACTTAGTCAATGAAGTGAAAGAAGCAGGGAATATTATTCTCTTCTTTGATGAAATTCACCAAATTCTCGGTGCTGGATCTACTGGAGGTGACAGTGGTTCTAAGGGACTTGCAGACATTCTTAAGCCAGCCCTCTCTCGTGGAGAATTGACAGTGATTGGGGCAACGACTCAAGATGAATACCGTAACACCATCTTGAAGAATGCAGCTCTTGCTCGTCGTTTCAACGAAGTCAAGGTCAATGCTCCTTCAGCAGAGGATACATATAAAATCCTTCAAGGAATTCGTGATCTCTATCAACAACACCACAATGTTATCTTGCCAGATGAAGTTTTGAAAGCGGCAGTGGATTATTCTATTCAATACATTCCTCAACGTAGCTTGCCAGATAAGGCTATCGACCTTGTGGACGTAACGGCAGCTCACTTGGCAGCTCAGCATCCTGTAACAGATGTGCATGCTGTTGAACGAGAAATCGAAGCGGAAAAAGACAAGCAAGAAAAAGCAGTTGAGGCAGAAGATTTTGAAGCAGCTCTAAACTATAAAACACGCATTGCAGAATTGGAAAAGAAAATCGAAAACCACACAGAAGATATGAAGGTGACTGCAAGTGTCAACGATGTAGCTGAATCTGTAGAACGAATGACGGGAATTCCAGTTTCACAAATGGGAGCATCAGATATCGAACGTTTGAAAGATATGGCTCATCGTCTGCAAGACAAGGTAATCGGTCAAGACAAGGCGGTAGAAGCGGTAGCTCGTGCTATCCGTCGTAATCGTGCCGGTTTTGATGAAGGCAATCGCCCAATAGGTAGCTTCCTCTTTGTAGGACCAACTGGGGTTGGTAAGACGGAACTTGCTAAGCAATTGGCGCTCGATATGTTTGGTACTAAGGATGCTATCATCCGTTTGGATATGTCTGAATACAGTGACCGCACAGCCGTTTCTAAGCTAATTGGTACAACAGCAGGCTATGTGGGTTATGATGACAATAGCAACACCTTAACGGAACGTGTTCGTCGCAATCCTTACTCTATCATTCTCTTGGATGAAATTGAAAAGGCTGATCCTCAAGTGATTACCCTTCTCCTCCAAGTATTGGATGACGGTCGTTTGACAGATGGTCAAGGAAATACGGTGAACTTCAAGAACACTGTTATTATAGCGACATCAAATGCTGGATTTGGCTATGAAGCCAACTTGACAGAAGATGCGGACAAACCAGAATTGATGGACCGTTTGAAACCATTCTTCCGTCCAGAATTCCTTAACCGCTTTAACGCAGTCATTGAGTTCTCACACTTGACGAAGGAAGACCTTTCTAAGATTGTGGATTTGATGTTGGCTGAAGTCAACCAAACCTTGGCTAAGAAAGACATTGATTTGGTAGTCAGTCAAGCGGCTAAGGACTATATTACAGAAGAAGGTTATGACGAAGTCATGGGTGTTCGTCCGCTCCGTCGCGTGGTTGAACAAGAAATTCGTGATAAGGTGACAGATTTCCACTTGGATCATTTAGATGCTAAACATCTGGAAGCAGATATGGAAGATGGTGGTTTAGTTATTCGTGAAAAAGCCTAAGACAGAGTTTTGAGGATAAAAAGAAGGAGCCAGCTGAAAAACTGGTTCCTTTTTTGTGTTTAGATGACATGGCGTTCAAAGGCATCATCTGAAATCCCTTGTTCCAAGATGAGTTTTGCCCATTCTTTAGCAGAAAAGAGGCTGTGATCCTTATAGTTTCCGCAAGATTCGATGGTTGTTCCAGGGACCTCTTCCCATGTAGTAGTCTCAGCGATTTCTTTGAGCGAATCCTTGATAACAGCTGCAATTTCAGCGCTGGTGTGGCGCCCCCACATGATCATGTGGAATCCTGTGCGGCAGCCAAATGGTGAGCAGTCAATCATACCGTCAATGCGGGTACGGATGAGTTTGGCTAAGAGGTGCTCGATAGTGTGAAGGCCAGCGGTAGGGATAGAGTCTTCATTGGGTTGCACTAAACGAATATCATAATTGGAGATGATGTCTCCCTTTGGCCCTGTTTCCTCCCCAATCAAGCGAACATAGGGTGCTTTAACAATAGTGTGGTCAAGTTCAAAACTTTCAACAATAACTTCTTTTGACATGGTAAATCCTTTCAGTTTTCTCTTTTTATTATAACATAAAGCTGACTCCTGATACAGAGAGAAAACCTCTCCGAGGGTGGAGAGGTTCGAATCTTTACTTACGATACAAGCGATCGTATTGGTAGTAAGGGTCAAAGGTTACATTGATACCCAATTTACGAAGGACATTCTTGTCTTCATCTGTCAAGATGATGGTTGAGTGGGCTTCGCTTCCTTTGAGGTTGCCAAGTTCTTCCATAGCACGAGCGGCATCAGGATTTTCTGTAGCTGTAATGGCAAGAGCAATCAGGATTTCATTAGAATGAAGGCGTGGATTGCGACTACCAAGATGATCGATTTTAAGACCTTGGATCGGTTTGACAACTTCAGGTTCGATGAGTTTTACTTCTTTAGGGATGTCAGCTGATTTCTTGATGGCGTTGATAAGAGCAGCGGCAGTTGGGCCAAAGAGTTCAGAGTTTTTACCGGTAACGATTTCACCAGAAGGTAACTCCAGAGCTAGAGCTGGACCACCTGTTTCTTCTGCTTTTTGACGTGCGGTAACAGCAACCTTACGGTCTGCAGGTGTGATGCCAAGGTCGTTCATGAGCAGTTGGATTTTTTTAACGGCCGTTTCACCGACTTTTTCAGCCTTGAAATCAAGCACTGTTTGATAGTAGCGACGGATGATTTCTTGTTTAGAGGCTTCGATAGCAGCTTCATTATCTGTAATAGCGAAACCAACCATGTTGACACCCATGTCTGTCGGTGAAGCGTATGGAGATTCACCAAGGATACGTTCTAACATGCGTTTGAGAACTGGGAAAATTTCAATATCACGGTTGTAGTTGACAGTAGTTTCTCCATAGGTTTGAAGATGGAAAGGGTCAATCATGTTGACATCGTCAAGGTCAGCTGTGGCAGCCTCGTAGGCCAAATTGACTGGGTGATGAAGGGGAAGATTCCAAACGGGGAAGGTTTCAAATTTAGCGTAGCCAGACTTGATACCATTGATTTGGTCGTGGTACATATTTGACATACAGGTTGCCAATTTTCCAGAACCAGGTCCAGGAGCTGTTACGACAATCAAGTTGCGACTGGTTTTGATGTAGTCATTTTTCCCCGTGCCTTCTGGAGAAATGATGTGATCCATATCCGTCGGATATCCTTTAATTGGATAATGAAGATAAGAATCAATCCCGTTTTTCTCAAGTTGGTTGCGGAAGGCATCTGCAGCTGGTTGGCCAGCGTACTGTGTGATGACAACGGAACCAACAAAAATCCCTAATTCATTGAATTTGTCAATCAAACGAAGAACTTCTTGGTCATAAGAAATGCCCAAGTCACCACGTGCTTTGGAATGTTCGATATTGCTAGCGTTAATAGCAATCACAACCTCAACCTGCTCTTTCAATTCTTGCAAGAGCTTGATTTTGTTGTCAGGCTCATAACCAGGAAGGACACGAGCAGCGTGGAAATCTTCTAACATTTTACCACCAAACTCCAAGTAGAGCTTGCCGTCAAATTGATTAATGCGCTCCAAGATATGGTCGCGTTGTAGATTCAAATATTGTTCAGAACTAAAAGCTTGTTTTTTCATTTTTTTACCTCTGACCTCTATTATAATAAAAAATTGGAAGTTAGGAAACTATGGAGCTAAAAAAGGAAGTAAAAAGATTAGGCAAACGCTTGCACAAAATTCTGAAAAGCGCTATCATAGACTGTAGATTATTAAAATAATGAGGTAAGAAGATGCAAGAAAAATGGTGGCATAATGCCGTAGTCTATCAAGTCTATCCCAAGAGTTTTATGGATAGCAACGGAGATGGAATTGGCGATTTGCCAGGTATTACCAGTAAGTTAGACTATCTAGCCAAGTTAGGGATTACAGCGATTTGGCTTTCTCCTGTTTATGACAGTCCTATGGATGATAATGGTTACGATATTGCTGATTATCAAGCGATTGCAGCTATTTTTGGGACCATGGAGGATATGGATCAACTGATCGCGGAAGCCAATAAGCGTGATATTCGTATCATCATGGACTTGGTGGTCAATCATACCTCAGATGAACATGCTTGGTTTGTAGAGGCCTGTGAAAATCCTGACAGCCCTGAGCGAGACTACTATATCTGGCGAGATGAACCCAACGACTTAGATTCTATTTTTAGCGGATCTGCTTGGGAATACGATGAAAAGTCAGGTCAGTACTATCTCCACTTTTTCAGCAAGAAGCAACCGGATCTCAACTGGGAAAATGAAAAACTTCGCCAGAAAATTTATGAGATGATGAACTTCTGGATTGATAAAGGCATTGGTGGTTTCCGTATGGATGTTATTGACATGATTGGTAAAATTCCTGATGAGAAGGTAGTTAATAACGGTCCTATGCTCCATCCTTATCT
>NZ_DXLC01000055.1:0-16397 GCF_019414905.1 Streptococcus sp.
TTCAATGCCTTCGTCATTCATTTTCTTGATATCTGAGATATCAATTGGATTTCCAAAGTTCATATCGACACGCTCGCGGCTAACCAAGCCTTTCAAGGTCATAGGACCTGTATAGGTAACAGGCATGATACGGACCTTGGCCATTTTGGCAATCAGAGCTACGCCCCCCTTGACATCGTTTGAGTGACGGCTCCCACTTGGAAACATGATGAGAGAGCGGTCACTTTTTTTGAGAACATTGATAGGGTATTTGATGGCTGAGGCGCTAGGATTTTCACGGTCGATAGGAAAGGCGCCACACATACGAATCCACCAGCCAAAGATACGGTTGGTAAAGAGCTCTTTTTTGGCCATAAAGATAAACTGTTTTGGTTTGGTCGCAAAGGCCATGTAAACAGGATCCCACCAGGTGCGGTGAGGCGCAACCAGAATATAATTTTCATCTTGATTAGGAATTTTATCAGTATTATGATAGTGGGCATTGCCATTGATGGACCATAGGAGCAATACAACTAATCCACGTAAATAAGTATAAAACATGCGATCTCCTTCGATTGTTTTCTTGTTATTATTATACCTTATCAAAGGAGGGCTGGCAAACTTTTCCCTTGACTAGGTGCATATTTGGGATGAGATTAGAATTCTTTTAGAAAAAATGATATGATAGAGTTTATGGATAAAAATAAGATTATGGGATTAACCCAAAGAGAAGTCAAGGAAAGACAGGCTAAGGGCTTGGTCAATGATTTTACCGCATCGGCTAGTACCAGCACTTGGCAAATCGTTAAACGAAATGTCTTTACCCTTTTTAATGCTTTGAACTTTGCCATTGCTTTGGCACTAGCCTTTGTGCAGGCTTGGAGCAATCTGGTCTTCTTTGCCGTTATCTGCTTTAACGCTTTTTCTGGTATTGTGACTGAGCTACGGGCCAAACACATGGTGGACAAGCTCAATCTCATGACTAAGGAAAAGGTTAAAACCATTCGTGATGGTCAGGAAGTTGCCCTCAATCCTGAAGAATTGGTGCTAGGAGACGTTATTCGTTTGTCTGCTGGGGAGCAGATTCCCAGTGATGCCTTGGTTCTGGAAGGATTTGCGGAAGTCAATGAAGCCATGTTGACGGGTGAGAGTGATTTGGTGCAAAAGGAAGTGGATGCCTTGCTTTTGTCTGGAAGTTTCCTAGCCAGTGGGTCAATTTTGGCTCAAGTTCACCATGTTGGGGCAGACAACTATGCTGCCAAGCTCATGCTGGAAGCCAAGACAGTTAAACCCATCAACTCACGTATCATGAAATCGTTGGACAGGTTAGCTGGTTTTACTGGGAAGATTATCATTCCTTTTGGTCTGGCTCTTTTGCTAGAAGCCTTGATGTTAAAAGGCTTGCCTCTCAAATCATCCGTTGTAAATTCGTCGACAGCCCTTTTGGGAATGTTGCCTAAGGGAATCGCCCTTCTGACCATTACTTCTCTCTTGACTGCAGTGATCAAACTGGGCTTGAAAAAGGTTTTGGTGCAGGGGATGTACTCTGTCGAGACCTTGGCGCGAGTGGATATGCTTTGTTTGGACAAGACAGGTACCATCACTCAAGGAAAGATGCAGGTAGAGGCTGTTCTTCCTTTGACTCAAGCTTATGATGATGAAGCTATTGCAAGTATCCTGACCAGTTATATGGCCCATAGTGAAGATAAAAATCCAACAGCTCAAGCTATTCGCCAGCGTTTCCAAGGTCAGGTAGCCTACCCTATGCTTTCGAATCTTCCTTTCTCAAGCGACCGCAAGTGGGGAGCCATGGAATTGGAAGGTCTGGGGACAGTTTTCCTAGGTGCGCCTGAGATGTTGTTGGACTCTGAAGTCCCAGAAGCCAGAGAGGCTTTGGAGAGAGGATCACGTGTCTTGGTTTTAGCCCTCAGTCATGAAAAACTAGACAACCACAAACCACAAAAACCTTCTGATATTCAGGCTCTGGCTTTGCTAGAAATCTTGGACCCGATACGAGAAGGAGCAGCTGAGACGCTAGATTATCTCCGTTCTCAGGAAGTGGGACTTAAAATTATCTCTGGTGATAATCCGGTCACTGTGTCCAGTATTGCCCAGAAGGCTGGCTTTGCAGACTATCACAGTTATGTAGATTGCTCAAAAATCACAGATGAGGAATTGATTGCCATGGCTGAAGAGACAGCTATTTTCGGACGTGTTTCCCCTCATCAAAAGAAACTCATCATCCAAACGCTGAAAAAAGCAGGGCATACAACGGCTATGACAGGGGATGGAGTTAATGATATCCTGGCTCTTCGTGAGGCGGATTGTTCTATCGTGATGGCTGAGGGAGACCCTGCGACTCGTCAGATTGCTAATCTGGTTCTCTTGAACTCTGACTTTAATGATGTTCCTGAGATTCTCTTTGAAGGTCGTCGGGTGGTCAATAACATCGCCCATATCGCCCCTATTTTCTTGATTAAGACTATTTATTCCTTCCTGTTAGCGGTCATCTGTATTGCCAGTGCTCTTCTAGGACGGTCTGAGTGGATTTTGATTTTCCCCTTCATTCCGATCCAGATTACCATGATCGACCAATTTGTGGAAGGTTTCCCACCATTCGTTTTGACGTTTGAGCGAAATATCAAGCCTGTCGAGCCAAACTTCCTCAGAAGGTCTATGCTTCGTGCCCTACCAAGTGCACTTATGGTTGTGTTCAGCGTTCTTTTTGTGAAACTATTTGGAAGTAGTCAAGGCTGGTCTGAGATAGAAATCTCAACCCTCCTCTATTATCTACTTGGGTCTATCGGTTTCTTATCCGTATTTAGAGCCTGCATGCCATTTACTCTCTGGCGTGTACTCTTAATTGTCTGGTCAGTAGGTGGCTTCTTAGCTACAGCTCTCTTCCCAAGAATTCAAAAACTGCTTGAAATTTCGACCTTAACAGGACAAACATTACCTGTTTATGGTGTCATGATGTTGGTCTTTACCGTGATTTTCATTCTAACCAGTCGTTATCAAGCTAGAAAATAAAGAAAGGCTGCAATCTGTGGATTGCGGTCTTTTTAGGTACAAGATTGCCAGCTGAAATGTGGTATAATAAGAGGTAATAGAGTTTGGAAAGTGAGAGAAGATGATTTCAAAGAGATTAGAATTAGTGGCTTCCTTTGTGCCACAGGGAGCCATTTTACTAGATGTGGGGAGTGACCATGCTTATCTGCCTATCGAGTTGGTCGAAAGAGGACAAATCAAAAGTGCCATTGCAGGTGAGGTTGTAGAAGGTCCCTACCAGTCCGCGGTTAAAAATGTTGAAAGTCACGGGTTAAAGGAGAAAATCCAAGTCCGTTTAGCAAATGGCTTGGCAGCCTTTGAAGAGGCAGATAAGGTATCGGTCATTACCATTGCTGGTATGGGTGGTCGTTTGATTGCCAGGATTTTAGAAGAAGGCTTGGACAAGTTAGCTAATGTAGAGCGTTTAATCCTCCAACCCAATAATCGTGAAGACGACTTGCGTATCTGGCTACAAGAGAACGAATTTCAGATTGTAGCTGAAAGTATCTTAGAAGAGGCTGGCAAGTTTTACGAGATTTTGGTGGTGGAAGCAGGACAAATGAAGCTATCAGCTAGTGATGTTCGCTTTGGTCCCTTCTTGTCCAAAGAGGTCAGTCCAGTCTTTGTCCAAAAATGGCAAAAAGAAGCTGTTAAGCTAGAGTTTGCCCTCGGACAAATCCCAGAAAAAAATCTGGAAGAACGTCAAGTTCTAGTAGATAAAATTCAAGCCATCAAGGAGGTTCTCCATGTTAGCAAGTGAAGTGATTAATGCGTATGAAGCCTTTTGCCCTCAGGAATTTTCCATGGAGGGAGACAGTCGTGGTCTGCAAATTGGTACTTTAGACAAGGATATCCAAAGGGTCATGGTGGCTCTCGATATTCGTGAAGAAACGGTGGTTGAAGCCATTGAAAAGGGTGTAGACTTGATTATTGTCAAGCATGCGCCGATTTTCCGTCCCATCAAGGATTTGGTAGCTAGCCGTCCACAAAATCAGATTTACATTGATTTGATAAAGCATGACATCGCAGTTTATGTCAGCCATACCAATATTGACATCGTTGAAAATGGCCTCAATGATTGGTTCTGTCAGATGCTAGGTATCGAGGAAACGACTTATCTGCAGGAGACAGGTCCTGAACGTGGAATTGGACGTATTGGGAATGTTCAGCCTCAGACATTTGGGAAATTGGCCCAGAATGTCAAGCAAGTCTTTGGTCTAGATAGTCTTCGAATGGTGCATTATCAAGAGAGCGATTTGCAGAAGCCTATTTCAAGAGTGGCCATCTGTGGTGGAAGTGGGCAGTCTTTCTATAAGGATGCTTTGGCAAAGGGGGCAGATGTCTATATCACTGGTGATATTTACTACCACACTGCCCAGGATATGTTGTCTGATGGGTTACTGGCATTGGACCCAGGTCACTATATTGAAGTGCTTTTTGTGGAAAAAATTTCTGCACTCCTTACTCAATGGAAGGCTGAAAATGGCTGGACAATTGATATTGTACCTAGTCAAGCATCGACCAATCCTTTCCACCATATCTAGTTAGAAAGTGAAAACAATGAAAAAAGTTGCCATTATTGGAGCAGGAATTGTGGGAGCAACAGCTGCCTACTACCTCTCTAAAGAAAGTGACCTAGAAGTAACCGTCTTTGACCATGGACAAGGTCAGGCTACCAAGGCCGCAGCGGGAATTATCAGTCCTTGGTTTTCCAAACGTCGCAATAAAGCCTGGTACAAAATGGCGCGCTTGGGGGCTGACTTTTATGTGGATTTGTTGGCTGATTTAGTGAAGTCAGGGAAAGAAATTGACTTTTACCAGCGTTCGGGAGTCTTTCTCCTGAAAAAGGATAAAACTAAGTTGGAAGAACTCTATCAACTAGCCCTCCAGCGTAGAGAAGAATCTCCTTTGATAGGCCGGTTAGCCATTCTGGACCAAGCATCAGCTAACGAATTATTCCCAGGCTTGCAGGGATTTGACCACCTGCTCTACGCTTCTGGTGGAGCGAGAGTAGATGGCCAACTTTTAGTGACTCGTTTGCTAGAAGCCAGTCAGGTCAAGCTGGTCAAAGAAAAAGTAACTTTGACACCTT
This sequence comes from Streptococcus sp., assembly GCF_019414905.1. Lineage (GTDB taxonomy): Bacteria > Bacillota > Bacilli > Lactobacillales > Streptococcaceae > Streptococcus. The sequence continues at coordinate 5,120 of NZ_DXLC01000055.1, forward strand.
TAGCATCAGGTTACCAGATTGACGAAGAGGTGTTTGATCAGGTTGTTTTGGCAACAGGAGCTTGGTTGGAGGATATGTTAGAACCCTTGGGTTATGCTGTGGATGTCCGTCCTCAAAAGGGACAACTAAGAGATTATCAGCTTGGTCAAGACATAGAATCTTATCCTGTTGTTATGCCAGAAGGGGAGTGGGATTTGATTCCTTTTGCAGGTGGGAAATTATCCTTAGGTGCTACTCATGAAAATGACATGGGATTTGATTTGACGGTAGATGAAACCTTGCTCCAACAAATGGAGGAGGCAGCCTTGCCTCACTATCCAGTTTTAGCTAGAGCGACTTCAAGAGCTGAGCGTGTGGGAATCCGTGCTTATACCAGTGATTTCTCTCCTTTTTTTGGGCAGGTGCCAGAATTGGCAGGTGTCTATGCTGCTAGTGGACTAGGTTCATCAGGCCTCACAACTGGTCCTATCATTGGTTATCATCTAGCTCAACTGATCCAAGGCAAGGAGTTGACTTTGGACCCTCTAAACTACCCAATTGAAAACTATGTCAAACGGGTAAAAAGCGAATAAGCATTTTACTGGAATTTTAGTCTCCCCTCTAGGATGGCAAATGACATTCCCTATCAAAAATGGTAAAATAAGAAAAAATAATCCGAGAATCGAGGAAAGAAGATGCAAGAAAAGATTTTGGTAACGGGTGGAGCAGGTTTTATCGGAACCCACACTGTTATTGAGTTAATCCAAGCAGGTCATCAAGTTGTTGTGGTAGATAACCTTGTGAATAGTAACAGAAAAAGTTTAGAAGTTGTTGAGAGAATCACAGGAGTTGAAGTGCCTTTCTATGAGGTAGATATCCGTGATACAGATACTCTTCGTGACATTTTTAAACAGGAAGAACCGACTGGTGTTATTCACTTTGCTGGTTTGAAGGCTGTCGGTGAATCTACCCGTATCCCTCTTGCCTACTATGACAACAATATCGCTGGAACTGTTAGTCTTTTGAAGGTCATGGAAGAAAACAACTGTAAGAACATCATTTTCAGTTCTTCTGCGACAGTTTATGGAGATCCTCATACAGTGCCAATCTTGGAAGATTTCCCACTTTCAGTGACCAATCCATATGGCCGCACTAAGCTTATGCTTGAGGAAATTTTGACGGATATTTACAAAGCAGACTCAGAATGGAATGTGGTCTTGCTTCGTTATTTCAACCCAATTGGAGCCCATGAGAGTGGTGATTTAGGAGAAAATCCAAACGGTATTCCAAACAACCTCTTGCCATATGTGACTCAAGTAGCCGTTGGAAAATTAGAGCAAGTGCAAGTGTTTGGAGATGATTACGATACGGAAGACGGAACTGGTGTTCGTGACTATATCCACGTTGTCGATTTGGCTAAAGGTCACGTTGCAGCTCTGAAAAAAATCCAAAAAGGTTCAGGCCTAAACGTTTATAACCTTGGAACAGGTAAAGGCTACTCAGTTCTTGAAATTATCCAAAACATGGAAAAAGCGGTGGGACGTCCAATTCCTTACCGTATCGTAGACCGTCGCCCAGGGGATATCGCAGCCTGCTATTCAGATCCTGCAAAAGCCAAAGCAGAACTCGGCTGGGAAGCAGAATTAGGCATCACCCAAATGTGTGAAGACGCATGGCGTTGGCAAAGCAAGCATCCAAATGGATTTGAAGACTAAGATGGTGATGTCAATCATTGTCCCCTGTTTAAACGAAGAGGAAGTACTTCCTCTTTTTTATCAGGCTTTGAAAGCTTTACTTCCAGATTTGGAGACAGAAATCGAGTATGTCTTTGTCGACGATGGATCAAGTGATGGGACCTTGGAACTCTTAAAGTCCTATCGGGAGCAAAATCCGGCAGTTCATTATATTTCTTTCTCTCGAAATTTTGGCAAAGAAGCAGCTCTCTATGCAGGCTTACAATATGCGACAGGAGATTTAGTGGTGGTGATGGATGCAGACCTCCAGGATCCTCCGAGTATGTTGCTTGAGATGAAAAATTTACTAGACCAGAATGCAGACTTGGACTGTGTTGGAACACGCAGAACCAGTCGAGGGGGAGAACCCTTCTTTCGCAGTTTCTGTGCTAATCTCTTTTATCGTCTTATGCAAAAAATTAGTCCAGTAGCCTTGCCGTCAGGTGTCCGTGATTTTCGCATGATGAGAAGATCTGTAGTGGATGCCATTTTAAGCTTGACTGAGTCCAATCGCTTTTCGAAGGGACTCTTTGCCTGGGTCGGCTTTAAAACCCACTATCTGGACTATCCAAATGTCGAAAGGCAGGCTGGCAAGACCAGTTGGAGTTTTAGGCAACTCTTTTTCTACTCTATTGAAGGGATTGTTAACTTTTCAGATTTTCCCTTGATTATCGCCTTTGTGGCAGGTCTCTTATCTTGTTTTATTTCTCTACTTATGACCTTTTTTGTTGTAGTTCGAACCCTTATTTTGGGCAATCCGACATCGGGTTGGACCTCTCTGATGGCTGTTATTCTCTTTCTCGGAGGGATTCAACTCTTGACCATTGGGATTCTCGGCAAGTATATCAGTAAGATTTATCTAGAGACTAAAAAAAGACCACTTTATCTCGTCAAAGAAAAAAGTGACCTTCCTGATTTTACAGAAAAAAATAAAGAGAAAAGACTATAATTTTGCATGGAAATATGCTAAACTAGAAGGAGTGGAACGTTCTTGTCGATATCAGGGTTAATCTTTAATCAAGGCACGTGTTGGACAGTTTCTAACAGCTTCTACGACGTCCTGACTAGGAGAGATTTCTTTTTCTAGTTGGTCAGGGTCATCGTAAAAACGCACGATTCCATTATCGTGGTAATCAAATAATTCAGAATAAGTTTGGCAAAGCCCGCAGGCAATGCAGCGTTCAGGTATAAGTGTGATTTTCATATTTATATTGTAATAAGAAAAGTAAAAAAAAACAAGGAGTAAGGTATGGCAAAAGAACCGTGGCAAGAAGATATTTATGAGAATCAAGAAGAAACAAGATCAGAACGTCGTAAGAGAGAACAAGGTGGAGGAGTGCTGGCTAATCGTATCTTGACTATTTTAGCAAGTATTTTCTTTGTGATTGTAGTTGTGATGATTATTGTTCTTATCTATCTTTCATCGGGTGGGAGTAATCGCACAGCAGCCTTGAAAGATTTTCACGATTCAGATACAAAAGTAGAGCAAGTTTCTTCTACTTCTAGTAGTAGTTCAGAGCAGGCATCTTCTAGTTCAGAGGAGAAGGTAGAAGAGTCATCTAGTAGCTCAGAACATCCAAATGATCCAGAAGGAACTACAAAAGTTATGGCTGGAGAAGGAGAAGCCGCCATTGCCGCTCGTGCAGGAATCTCGATTGCTCAGTTAGAAGCTTTGAATCCTGGCCATATGGCTACAGGATCTTGGTTTGCTAATCCTGGAGATGTGATTAAGACTAGATAGGAGTCATAAATGAAGACGATTCAAATTGCTATCGATGGTCCAGCTTCAAGTGGCAAGAGTACGGTCGCAAAGATTATTGCCAAGGATTTTGGATTCACCTACCTAGATACAGGTGCTATGTATCGTGCAGCGACCTACATGGCTCTCAAGAACCAATTAGAAGTTGAACAAGTTGAAGAACTCTTAGACTTATTGGACCAGCATCCAATCAGTTTCGGGCGCTCAGAAACTGGAGAACAGCTTGTCTTTGTAGGAGATGTGGATATCACCCATCCTATCCGTGAAAATGAAGTGACCAATCATGTTTCTGCCATCGCAGCAATTCCTGAAGTGCGAGAGAAACTAGTTTCTCTCCAACAAGAGATTGCCCAGCAAGGCGGTATTGTCATGGATGGTCGCGATATTGGGACTGTTGTATTGCCACAAGCAGAATTAAAAATTTTCCTAGTAGCTTCAGTCGATGAGAGAGCAGAGCGCCGTTACAAGGAAAATATTGCCAAGGGAATTGAAACAGACCTTGAAACCCTAAAAGAGGAAATTGCTGCGCGTGACTACAAGGATAGTCATCGTGAGACTTCACCTCTCAAACAAGCAGAGGATGCTGTCTACCTTGATACAACTGGTTTGAACATTCAAGAAGTAGTTGAAAAAATCAAAGCAGAAGCTGAAAAAAGAATGTAAATGTAGAGAAGCCGATAGATTGATATCGGTTTTTTTCTAAATTTGTCAAAATGCTGATTTTAAGGTATAATAGTTGCTGTTCGAGAAATTTTGATTTTCAAAGAATAGTGAATGATGATAAGGAGAAACCATGAACAACCTACCAAATTGCCCAAAATGTAACTCAGAGTATGTCTACGAAGACGGTGCCCTACTGGTTTGCCCAGAGTGTGCTCATGAGTGGAATCCTGCTGAAGTTGCAGATGTAGAAGAGGGCCTTGTTGCTATCGATGCCAACGGGAATAAATTGGCTGACGGTGATACTGTAACCCTCATCAAGGACTTGAAAGTAAAAGGTGCGCCAAAAGATTTGAAACAAGGGACGCGCGTGAAAAATATCCGCATCGTAGAGGGCGACCACAATATCGACTGTAAAATTGATGGCTTTGGTGCCATGAAACTCAAATCAGAGTTTGTGAAGAAAATTTAAGCATGTCAAAACACTATAAACTTGTATTTTATAGCCGTATCTTCTTGTTTCTAGCGGCTTTTACGGGAGTTTATCTTGAAATCGCCAAGCATGGTGGATTTGGGATGTTGCTCTATTATACGGTTCTGTCCAACCTTTTAGTCGCGATTTTTACGCTCTATCTCCTAAAGGTTATGAGCCGTTTAGGTGAAAACTGGCAAAGACCAAGTCTCTTGCGCTTAAAAGGTGGGGTCACCATGAGTATCATGATTACCTGTGTGATTTACCATTTCCTCTTGGCACCCATTGCGACTAATTTCTATACTCTAGAAAATTTCCTTTGCCACTATATCGTTCCCCTCTGGTTTTTAGCAGATACCCTCTTTTTTGACAAACAGGGTCAATACAAGATTTGGGATCCAATTGTGTGGACGATTTTACCCTTGCTGTATATGATTTTTGCTCTTTTTAATGGCTTGGTACTGAAACTTGATGTTCCTAATTCTAAGGTCAGTCCCTTCCCTTACTTCTTTTTGAATGTAAACAAGGGTTGGGATGTCGTGTTTAAGTGGTGTCTGATTATCTTTGTTGCCTATATGGTGGCAGGATTTATCTTCTACTTTATTAAGCAAATCAAGAGAAAGTCATCCTAATACTCTTCGAGAATCTCTTCAAATCACGTCAGTTTCGCCTTGCCGTATATATAGTTACTGACTTCGTCAGTTTCATCTACAACCTCAAAACCATGTTTTGAGCTGACTTCGTCAGTTCTATCTACAACCTCAAAGCAGTGCTTTGAGCAACCTGCGGCTAGCTTCCTAGTTTGCTCTTTGATTTTCATTGAGTATAAGACACAAGGGATTCATTTTCGAGTTTAAGAAGGAGTCTATACACTAAAGAGGCTTCTTCTTTTCTTGCTTGTTTGATAACTATCAAAAGAGACAGAATATTAAGAGAAAATATAGAAAGAGATTTCATGAAACAATTTTTAGAACGGGCCAGTATTTTGGCTCTCTCCCTCGTTTTGATTACGTCCTTTTCCATCTCGAGTGCCCTGCCAGCCATGTTTGACTATTATCAAGGTTATCCTAAGGAACAAATTGAGCTCTTGGCGAGCTTGCCATCTTTTGGGATCATGATTATGTTACTACTAAATGGTTTCTTAGAAAAAATATTTCCTGAGCGCTTACAGATTAGTTTAGGCTTGTTAGTTTTATCACTAAGTGGAACAGCTCCCTTTTGGTATCAAGCCTATCCTTTTGTCTTTGGAACACGGATTCTTTTTGGTTTAGGTGTTGGAATGATTAATGCCAAGGCCATTTCCATTATCAGTGAACGCTATCAAGGAAAAACGAGAATTCAGATGTTAGGGCTACGCGGTTCTGCAGAGGTCGTTGGGGCTTCTCTCATTACCTTGGCAGTCGGCCAATTGTTGGCCTTTGGTTGGACAGCTACTTTCTTAGCTTATAGTGCTGGATTTTTAGTTCTGATCCTTTATCTGCTCTTTGTACCTTATGGAAAAGAAAAGAAAGAAGTCAAGAAAAAAACGAAGGAAGCAAGTCGCTTAACTCGGGAAATGAAGGGCTTGATTTTTATCTTAGCTATTGAAGCGGCGGTTGTAGTTTGTACCAATACAGCTATTACCATCCGTATTCCAAGTCTGATGGTGGAAAGAGGACTGGGAGATGCCCAGTTATCTAGTTTTGTTCTTAGTGTCATGCAGTTAATCGGGATTGTGGCTGGTGTGAGTTTTTCTTTCCTGATTTCAATATTTAAAGAGAAACTGCTCCTCTGGTCTGGTATTACCTTCGGCTTGGGGCAAATTGTGATTGCCTTGTCTCCATCCTTGTGGGTGGTAGTGGCAGGAAGTATTCTGGCTGGCTTTTCCTACAGTGTAGCCTTGACGACAGTCTTTCAACTTGTCTCTGAAAGAATTCCAGCTAAACTCCTCAATCAAGCAACTTCATTTGCAGTTTTAGGCTGTAGTTTCGGAGCCTTTACGACTCCATTCGTTCTAGGTGCAATTGGCTTATTAACTCACAATGGGATGTTGGTCTTTGCTATCTTAGGATCTTGGTTAATTGTAACCTCTATCTTTGTCATGTACCTACTTCAAAAGAGAGCTTAGGATTGGTTTCCTAAGTTTTTCTTTTTTGGATTTTTGTACCCAGACACTATTTGATTTAGGGCCTTGTTTACAGACTAATTTCTTGATAAAATAGAAGTTATGACAAGATATAAAGCAACTATTTCCTATGATGGTTACGTCTTTGCTGGTTTTCAGCGCCAGCCTCATGCGCGTAGCGTTCAGGAAGAAATTGAAAAAACCTTGACCAGGTTAAATAAAGGGCAAGCCATTACTGTTCACGGTGCTGGTAGGACAGATAGTGGGGTTCATGCTCTGGGACAGGTTATTCATTTTGATCTACCTTATCAGATGGATGAGGAGAAGCTCCGTTTTGCTTTGGACACCCAGTCTCCTGAAGATATTGATGTGATTTCGATTGAGCTTGTGGCGGATGATTTTCATTGCCGTTATGCCAAGCATAGCAAGACCTATGAGTTTATCGTGGATAGAGGACGTCCCAAAAATCCTATGCGCCGTCACTATGCCACCCACTTTCCTTATCCGCTTGATGTGGAACGGATGCGGGAGGCTATCAAAAAATTAGAGGGAACCCATGATTTTACCGGTTTTACAGCCTCTGGGACTAGTGTAGAGGACAAGGTTCGTACTATTACAGAAGCTAGTCTTAGGGTTGATGAGACAGGCCAGTTTTTGACTTTTACCTTTTCAGGAAATGGTTTCTTGTATAAGCAGATTCGTAATATGGTGGGGACACTGCTCAAAATCGGCAATAACCGCATGCCAGTAGAGCAGATTGACCTCATCTTGGAGAAAAAGGACAGGCAGCTTGCAGGTCCCACTGCAGCACCAAATGGTTTATATTTAAAGGAGATTCGTTATGAAGAATAATCGTATTTTAGCACTTTCTGGAAATGATATTTTTAGTGGTGGTGGTTTGTCCGCGGATTTGGCTACCTATACCTTGAACGGCTTGCATGGCTTTGTAGCAGTGACCTGTTTGACAGCCTTGACGGAAAAGGGCTTTGAAGTCTTTCCAACTGACGATACCATTTTTCAACATGAATTAGATAGCTTGCGTGATGTGGAGTTTGGGGGAATTAAGATTGGTCTTCTCCCTACTGTCAGTGTGGCTGAGAAGGCATTGGACTTTATCAAGCAACGCCCAGGAGTGCCTGTGGTTCTGGATCCTGTCTTGGTCTGCAAGGAAGCGCACGACGTAGCAGTTAGTGAACTCTGCCAAGAGTTGATTCGCTTTTTCCCTCATGTCAGTGTGATTACGCCTAATCTTCCTGAAGCAGAATTATTGGCAGGTCAGGAAATTAAAACCTTGGAAGACATGAAAACAGCAGCTCAGAAATTGCATGACTTAGGCGCGCCAGCAGTCATTATCAAGGGAGGCAATCGCCTTAGTCAGGACAAGGCTATGGATGTCTTTTATGACGGACAAACCTTTACAGTCCTAGAAAATCCCGTCATTCAAGGGCAAAATGCTGGTGCAGGTTGTACCTTTGCCTCTAGCATTGCCAGTCACCTAGTCAAAGGTGATGAACTTTTACTAGCAGTAGAAAGCTCTAAGGCTTTCGTTTATCGTTCTATTGCACAAGCAGATCAGTATGGAGTAAGACAATATGAAGCAAACCAAAACAACTAAAATCGCCCTTGTATCCCTATTAACCGCCCTCTCTGTGGTTCTAGGTTATTTCTTAAAAATTCCAACACCGACAGGCATTCTAACTCTTTTAGATGCGGGTGTCTTCTTTACGGCCTTCTACTTTGGTAGTCGTGAAGGGGCTGTAGTAGGAGGACTAGCAGGTTTCTTGATTGACCTCTTATCAGGCTATCCTCAGTGGATGTTCTTTAGCTTGGTTAACCATGGCTTGCAGGGATTTTTCGCAGGATTTAAAGGAAAAACTCAGTGGTTAGGCCTTGTCTTAGCAACGATTGCCATGGTAGGGGGTTACGCCTTGGGTTCTACTTTGATGAATGGCTGGGCTGCAGCTCTACCAGAAATTTTACCAAATTTCATGCAAAATATGGTAGGGATGATTGTAGGATTTATCCTTAGTCAAAGTATCAAGAAGATTAAGTAATGAGGCTGAGTCAAAAGTCTTTCAAATAAGAAAAACGCATAGTATCAGGTGTTGAAAAACCTTGATACTATGCGTTTTATTGTGGGAAGATTTTCGAAGAATTTTAATCAAAATAAAGCAAGTCTTTGCTGGTGTTTGTAAAGAGGTCAAAGCCATCTTTGGTAACAACACCACAGTCTTCGATACGGACACCGACTTTACCAGGGATATAGATACCTGGTTCAACAGAGAAGCACATGCCTTCTTCGATGACCATGTCGTTTCCTTCCATGATAGATGGGAATTCATGGACATCCATACCGATACCGTGACCGAGACGGTGGTTGAAGTACTCGCCGTAACCAGCTTTTTCGATGACCTCACGAGCAGCGCGATCCACTTCATGGGCAGTCACTCCTGGCTTGATAAAGTCAAGAGCAGCTTGTTGGGCTTCAAGAGTCAAGTTATAAATGTCTTTCTTGAATTGGTCAGGTTTGCCGACTGCGACTGTACGAGTCATATCTGACGCATAGCCGTTGACTAGAACACCAAGGTCAAAGAGGAGAAGAGCATCATTTTCAACCTTGTTGGCTGCTGGAATACCGTGTGGATTTGCAGCATTATCACCAGTCAAGACCATGGTATCAAAGCTCATTTCATAACCTTCACGCTTCATAGCAAAGTCAATTTGGGCGATGATATCTGTCTCTGTCTTATCAAGAGAAATATTATCAAAGCCAACCTTAACAGCCTTGTCCGCATAGAGACCTGCAACCATCATTTTTTGCACTTCGTCAGCAGATTTGATGAGGCGCATGCGTTGGATACGAGGTGTGAGGTTGTTAAACTCAGCAGTTTCAAAAACTGTTTTCAAGCCATGATATTTGGTCAAGATGAGATTGTCAAACTCAACAGCGACACGTTTGAAGTCAAGTTGTGGAAGAGCATGTTTCATTTTTTGCCATGGATTTTCAGAGTCCACATAGCCCACAACTGGGAAGGAAACAGTGCTGCTCGCACGCTCCACTTCAAGGGCTGGGACAAAAAGGAGGGGTTCCTGATCCGCTAGGACAAAAAGGAACATTTGGCGTTCATGGGGATCACTGTAAAAGCCAGTGAGGTAATTGATTGTGACGGGGTCAGATACGACAGCGACGTCTAGTTTTTCTGATTCAAGATATGTTACGATTTGTTGTAATTTAGACATATGCTACCTTCTTTCTACCCCTCTATTTTGGCAAAAAATGAGAGAAAATGCAAGGGAGAAGGGTAAAAGAACAGACAAAAAGAACTCCGACAAGATAACGGAGTTCTTTGATATCATTTTCCTTTGTTTAAGAAAAGTCAGCCTTGCTTTTGACATCACTGTATTCTTCAGCGATTTCTTGGCTGAGAATGTCCTCATAAGCAGGGAGTTGAATGTCCTGACCATATTTCTTCTTGAGGGCAGTAGTGACTAGGCGATAAGCTAGATTGGCATTACGAGAGAGGATAGGCCCGTGGAAGTAGGAACCAAAGACATTCTTATAATGAACACCTTCGCCGACTTTTTCTTCGTTATTTCCATTTCCATAGACAACCTGTCCCAGCGGTTTTTGATCATCTGAGAGGAAGGTACGGCCCTGATGATTTTCAAAACCATAGTAGGTTTCATCGAAATCTTCATTGTGAATCTTGATGTCCCCGATAAAACGGTTATTGGTCTGGTTGAGCGTGTAGTGGCCCATGACCCCTAGTCCTTCGATGCGTCTCCCTGAAGCTTCAACATAATATTGGCCCAATAGTTGGAAACCACCGCAGATAGCCAGAACCACACCGTCGTTTTGGATGTAGTTGTCAATGCTCTCTTTTTTAGCAGGTAGGTCGTCTGCAATAATACTTTGTTCAAAGTCTTGACCGCCACCGAAAAAGGCAATGTCGTAGTGATTTTCATCAAAATCATCATGAAGTGAAACGATGTCAACCGTCACATGGGCTCCCAGTTTTTCAGCCACATACTTGAGCATGAGGATGTTTCCATTGTCCCCATAGGTATTCATGAGATTTCCGTAGAGGTGGGCAATGTTGAGCTGATAGGGGTAATTGCCAGCTTTTGAGGAAAGTGAAGTATAAACCATTAGTTCATCTCCTTTCTAACAATCTGACGACTAGCCAGCAGTTCGCGGAATTCAAGCATAGCAGTATAGGTAGCTAGAATATAAGCATGCTTGCAGTCTTGGTTCTCAATGGTCTTAAGAACTTGCTCCAGACTACTTGTTTCAGTAATTTTATCAGCTGGATAGCCAGTTACTCGTAGACGACGTGCGATTTCAGAATGGCGAACACCGCCAGCGTTGATTTCGGGAATGTCCATGTCAGTGATTTGTTCAAAATCAGCATCCCAGATCCAGCTGGTGTCAATTCCATCTGCATAGTTGGCATTTAGGAGGACAGATAGGCTAAATGGATAAGGAGCTAGTTTAATCATCTCGATAGCTTGGGTCGCACCGACTGGATTTTTAATCAAGACGAGGGTGCATTCCTTGTCACCGATATGGA
>NZ_DXLC01000056.1:0-3862 GCF_019414905.1 Streptococcus sp.
GTATAATCCAATTTGTCTACCATATGATAATTTACTTGGACAAGTTTCTTTTCAATCAACTGGTTTGCTTGATTCCTAGATAGTTTCAAAACATTTGATAAAAGAACATCTAATCTAAAACTAGACACACATAAATCCAGCTCTCGATACTGTTCTAGCTTATCTATTTTCTCGGTGAAAGGACGTTCCTCCAGCGAAACGGGTATACGGCCAATTTTCTTTAATCCATCTTGAAAGAGAAGAAGAAATTGCTGATTGACCATAATCTGCGCCCGTTCTTCATCTACTAGGATATCTCCAAAAAGTTTCCGTTCAATCCCTAATTGATTGATGACTGTCCCTAAAATCTTAGCATGCGTTAAGTGTTCAAATTTATTGGAATACACTATTTCCTGGAGAGATATTTCAAAATCTGAAAACTCTGGCTGGAAATAATCTGGGTATAATAAAACTCGAACATACTCACTCAAGACGAATTCCCCACTACTGCTACAAGCAAGACCATAAGTTTTGGTCAAAATCTTTAATAGTTTCTCCTGATGAGGATTGATAAAAGGAGTTAAAAAAGGAGCATAGCTATCTTCTACCTTCTTTATCCATTCCATTCCCTTATCAAGAAATGGACGATCTTCTATGGAGAAATGCTGGTAAATCCCTTTATTCATCCTATCATCGCCAGAAAACGGACTAGGTTTTCTCCTAAAAATCGAATCAAAACAATCGCAACCCAAACAGATAAATCAAGACCTGCTATCTGTAAAGGCAGGCGTTGCAAAGGAGCAAGCACTGGTTTTACCAATGCTACAATCCAACGACCCAAACTTGATTCGTAGGCGCCTGGAAACCAAGACATGACAGCAAAGGCCACCAAAATCAGGGAGTAAATATCCACTGCATTATAAATCATACGAATTAAAAAAATCATTATCGTACTCTATTTCGTCTCATATCAAAATCAAACTCACCCTGTTGATCTTCATCTGGTAAACGAATATCTTCAACATTTACAATAACATTCACTGGTGTCAACAGGTACATGGTAGAAGCTACCTTTTTCAAATTTCCAGCTAGAACATGGCAAGCTCCATCCAGATAATCTAAACAACGACGAGCTTGCACTTCAGTCATATATTGAAAATCAATCAAAATACTTTCATTTCCTGCTAATAAATCAACAATTTCTATCGCATCTTCATATTTTCTAGGATAACGAACATCAATTGTTACTTTTTCAGTAGAATGCTGATTTTGCTTTGCTAACTCTTGTTGACGTGCATGCAGTCTAGTAATATTATTTTCTTTTGTACTACTTGTGCTTGGTGTTTGATTCGTTAAGAGAGCCTTTTCCTGTGTAGAATTTACTGGAGTTAAAATGGGCTCATCTCGTTTTTCATTAGGGAGACTTAAATCCTCATCCTCCGTAAAATAATCTATAAATCTATCGAATCTATCTTTTAAAGACATGGTTCTCTCCTACTTAAAAAATGCTGTACCTATGCGAACAAAGGTGGAACCGAATTGAATCGCTTCTTTATAATCACGACTCATTCCCATGCTTAAGTCGGTCATAGGCATATTTGGAATTTGTTTTTCTTGGATTTCTTTTTGTAAATCTTGGGTCGCCTTGAAAATTTCTTTCAACTGCTCACTACTAGCCTCAAAAGGTGCCATCGTCATTAATCCAACATATTCAATCTTATCTAGTTTGGCTAACTCCGGCAAGACTTCCAATAATTCTTCTCTCGAAAATCCGTGTTTACTTTCTTCTTTAGAAATATTTACTTGAAGGAAACACTTGATGACTCGGTCACTTCTTTTTTGGATTTCCTCTGCTAGCTTTACTGAATCCAATGCATGGAAATAATCAACGTATTGAATGACATCTTTCACCTTACGTCTTTGTAAGGTACCAATCAAATGCCAAGTCACATCTCGATCTTTTAAAGCTTGATATTTCTCTAGAAACTTATCTACACGATTTTCACCGATATGATGAATCCCTAGCGGAAGCAAGGCTTCCGCTGTCGGTACATCTACATACTTGGTAACTGCAATGACAGAGACTGAGCCACTCTCGCGATGAGCACTCAGACTTGCTTCTGCGACTTCTCGAAAAACACGTTCTGTATTTTCTTTTACATTCATTTACTTAACGATTTTTGAAAAATGGAGGTGTATCCAACTCATCTTCATCTTGTGAATTTGGAATCTCAAAACGTTCTACCGGTGACACTACTGAATCAGTCGGACGAACAATTGTCTCGCGACGTAAATCCCAATCACCAAAAGCAGATCCTTGAGCTTGTTCCGAGCGACGTTGATTTTGTTTTGGCAATTCAGCTGTTTCTGCCATATCAAAATGACGATCAAAACCATGTGAATGAGATGGTTTCACTGTTTCACGGTAGTTAGTAGTCGGTCTAGCTTGCGGAGCAACAACCTTTTCTACGCGGTCTTGACGAACACCTGTTGCAACAACTGTTACACGAATCTCATCACGCATACTTTCATCAATTGAAGTACCGAGCCAGATGTTTACTCCTTGTCCCGCTGCCTGGTTCACAATTTGTGAAGCCTCTTCTGCCTCAATCAAGGTTAAGTCGAGACCACCAGTTACGTTGACAATCACATCTTCTGCTCCATCAATTGTTGTTTCAAGAAGTGGTGAATAGATTGCCTTACGTGCTGCTTCTACCACACGTTCTTCTCCACTACCGATACCAATACCCATAAGAGCATTCCCTTTATTTGCCATAACTGTTTTCACATCGGCAAAGTCAAGGTTAATCAATCCTGGATTGGTAATCAAATCGGTAATTCCTTGAACACCTTGACGAAGAACGTTATCTGCCTCGCTAAGAGCTTCAAGAAGTGGAGTTTTCTTATCAACAATTTCAAGCAAGTTGTTGTTTGAAATAATCAATAGAGTATCTACATGCTCACGCAGTTGATTAATTCCTTCTACAGCAAATTGTCCACGTTTGCTTCCTTCAAAACCAAACGGACGTGTTACAACACCAACTGTAAGAGCACCTAAATCTTTAGCGATACGAGCAATAACAGGAGCAGCTCCAGTTCCAGAGCCTCCTCCCATACCAGCAGTGATGAAGACCATATCTGCGCCACTGATAGCTTCAGTCAGTGTTTCTTCGCTTTCTTCAGCAGCTTTACGACCAACCTCAGGTTGACCTCCTGCACCCAAACCACGAGTCAATTTAGGTCCCAATTGAATAACAGTCTCAGCTTTTGTACTACTCAATGCTTGTACATCTGTGTTTGCTGCGATAAATTCTACGCCTGTAACACCTTCGTCGACCATACGGTTGATGGCATTGCCACCACCTCCACCGACACCAATTACTTTAATCACTGCACCTTGAGCAGCAGCTGTATCAAATGAAAATGTCATAATTTATTTTTCCTCTTTATTCGTCAAACATGCTTCCGATCAAGCCACGGAAACGATCTGCTAATTTCGGTTTATTTTGTGAAGCTTGTTGGAAATCCGCCATTGGTTCTGTAGGCGCCACCGGCTCTACTTCTGGGGTAGGGGCTGGTTGAACAGGCGTTGATTGTACAAACTGAGCTGTTTTCTGAATCATTCCCCCAAAACTAAGCGGTTGTTGGAATAATCCTTCATCACCCTTGACTGCTCGTTGAGCCAAGAGATGTACTTCTGTCAATTGTCCCGCGAATTCTGATAGACTAATCACATGCGCAAAGGCTGGATTACGAATTCCAACTTGGTTTGGAACATAAAGCTTGACACGAACACCAAAAACTTCTTGAGCAAGTTCCACAATACCCGGTAAAATAGCGGTTCCACCAATCAAAACCTGTCTCTTATACACATCTCCGAGCC
>NZ_DXLC01000057.1:0-2719 GCF_019414905.1 Streptococcus sp.
GTCAGACGTAAAAACCACGTTCAAGTAGTCAATAGACACATTCAGAACATCTTTCAAAACATTGTTTAAATTTTTTTCTTTTTCCATAAAAATACCCGTTTGTCCTTGAACCCCCCATAATTATCATAACGGGGGGTCCAGGTTCGCCCTTTCGGGCTCCCCTGGAATCCTCGTTATTCATTTAAAAACTCGTGTTTTCTAACTCTCAAAATCTCAATCCCTAAAGCATAATAAGGCCAATCAGATTTTTTCAAAAACACTTCGTTTTCATCTAGTAGGCGCAACGCTGAAACATATTGAGCGTTAGCCCACAAAGCAAAAGCAGAATCAATCTTTTTCAAGGCATCACTTTTGACATACTTCACATCACATCTTGAAACCCAGTCTCTCAGACTGTTCAAAATCTCAGCGTCGGACTTATCACACCAACCGTCTTTACTTGTTGTTATCATTTTGATTACCTGCAAAATTATGAGCAACAGAAAGAGCTTCGAGCTCGTCCAAGTAGTAAGAGTGGTCTTTGCTAAAGTGATAGCCTGACGCTTGAAGCTCATAAAGAGCTCCTGGACTTAAGTCATATAGTCCATCAAAAACAACTCTGACACGGTCACCAGTTCCAAAGTGTGTCAAAAGATAAGTCCAGCCTTGTGGCTCTTGTGAACGTTGCGGCCGTCCGTCCGCCCCGATCACGTTCGAGCCATCAGGATTTTTTAACTTGGGAAAATACTGCACTGGAGTTGTTCCAGGATACTGCACAATTAAAGTAAAACTTTCTTTTGAGCTTGTTTGCGTAGGAAGAAACGTCTTCCAATCGTTATTTTTACTATTATTTGCCAAAATAAAAGGCCCTCCAGATAATTATCTAGGGCGCCCTCGTCTTGTTTCTTATTTAGTCCAATCCACTTGACCTTTTCGGTCTTTTCTGATAGAATCTAATAAGAATTAGATGAGGACGTTGAATCAGCTTGCCGGCGATAGACGTCCTTTTTCTTTTTTTTGGTAATGCTTTCTTATAATTTTAGCACTTTTAAAAAGTAACGTCAAGGTAAGCTAGTTCTTCCCTAAAACTATTATACGTTCTTTTTTTTGCGCAAATGGACGTGAAATCCCCATCACTCCATTTTTTTATTTTTTCATTTTTTTCATTTTCTTGTAGAAAACAAAGAAAATCAGCTTTATTTTCGCTTGAAGCTCGTCCTGGTACGATACCCCTAAAACTTCTCTAAAACGCCAAATTAACGGGAAATTGGAAAAAGCCATTTTTACAGGGTTTTCCCCCGTTTCGGGCATCCTTGTACAAGCGGGTTCCCCCTGGCGACGGTCTAGGCAGACCCAACTCCCCGAAAGTCTTTCAGCCTTTCGGCTGGCGGTCATAAGCCTACCGAGCCAGGCCCGCTTATCAAGGATTTACACGAGTGCCCTTTCTGTATCCAAAGCCACTACAAAGCCCCCCCATTTAGAAACATTTTCCAATTTTCCGAGAGATGGAACCTGGTACCGCCCAGGTTCCCTTCCTAGTTGTCCATCTACATAGACAAAGCCTTCAAACTGACGAGCAGAGCGAGCCCCTGGGCTAGCCGTTGGAAAAACCATTCGCACCAGTTCAGCAGGTGCACCGCCGAGAAGAATTTTTGTCGATAGTTGCGACCTCACGGCATTCGGGATAGTGTCCACGCTAGCAAATTGAGAAGCAACTACAAGAATAACACCACTTGAGCGACCTTTTAAAGCTATCTGAGTAAGCAAAGCGATCAGATGAGCTTTTTCTTTTGCTTGCGCAGAAGCAACAATAGCGCCGAGCTCATCGATGGCGACAACTAGCGGAGTAAGTCCCACCTCGCTAGCTTTCAGTCCTAGACGTTGCTGACGTGCTCCTTCCTTGCCCAGGAAGTCTTCTCTCTGCTCCATTTGAGCTACAACATAGCCAAGCATAGAAAGGACATCTGAAACCCCTGAAGCACGTTGTAGGACGTTAGAAAGAGCCTGAAGCTCGTTCTTGCCGTCCACCAGGTACACTTGGGAGCCACCTGCCAAGAATTGAGCCAGGGAAGACAGAAGCGTAGTAGTTTTACCTGCCCCCGACTTACCAAACAAGCCAAGACCTGGAGACTTTTCAAAATCAACCGTCAAGCCTTTCTGCAGAACAATCTTAAAAGGCACCGCAGAGGAAATAACAGAAGTCACGTCTAAGCGCTTATCAGAAGCGACATCTTCGAGCACAAAGACCGAATAAACCCCTCCAGGCTCTCGCCAAAAGTCCACCACCTCAAAGGCTTCCCAGTCTTTTCTTGTCGCTACTGAAATAAGTTCAGCAAGTTTTTCGTCTTCATCAAGTCCAGGAAGTCTTTCAATTTTGACCTGGAGCACCCCATCACTTGCTAGTATCTCAATCCAAGGAACACCAACAAGAGAGGTTTTTAGCATTGGATTGACTGATTGAACATCAAGAAAAGCACGTGTCAGAGCTTCACGGAGTTTCAGGAGCTTCCACCCGTTCAGCACTCCAAAGCGTTTATAGTAACCCCAACGGCTCCACCAGGTGCGCCACTTAGAAGCGCCCTGCTCCTGGAAAGAGCCCTCTACTAGCTCAAACTTTCTCATCTCCTTTCTCCTTAGCTTCCCTTTTCAGCTCTCTTATGATTTTTCTTCTCATTTTCTCTCTTTCTAGCTCTAACTTTTCTTTTTGTTTCTTTAATCTCTGTTTTGCTCTCTCCAGCTT
>NZ_DXLC01000058.1:0-1763 GCF_019414905.1 Streptococcus sp.
CGCCTGGGTGTGGACCAGCCAACCATTTTCTTGTCCGTCTTTGGATTCGATACCAGTGTATTCTTTAGCAGCGATACGACCATAGTAGCGCATGTCGTCAATGTAATTGATCATTGGCTTGGCTGTTTCAGCAAGGTTGCTCATGTAAGCTGGCCAATAGTTCATTTGCAAATTGACATTGAGGTGGTAGTCAGCGTTCCAAGGTGGATTGTCTACAGCATTCCAGACTCCTTGCAAGTTGGCAGGAAGGGCATCTGTCCGATTACGAGAAGAACTGATCAGTAGATAACGTCCGTATTGGAAGAAGAGTTCTTCTAATTTTTGCCCTTTTGTTGGATTATAGGTTTGGAGAGCTTCTTTTGTAGTTTGGTTAGACTTGCTACCGCCGAGGTTTAGTTGAACACGATTGAAAAGGCTTTGGTAATCCTTGATGTGATCATTTTTCAGAGTCTCATAGTCTTTGGCTTTAGCAGCTTCAACGATCGATTTGACAGTATTTTCTAGGTCAATATCCTTGCGATAATTGGTTTTTGGATTTTGAGCAAAGTTGGTCTTGGCACTGAGTAGCAGTGTTGCATAACTGGCTCCAGTGACAGTCAAATAACCATCTTGAGCAGTGACTTTTCCGTCCGTCTTGATACCAAGATAGGAAGCAAATTTCAGACCATTGTCTTTGACAGTTCCTTTGAGCAAAATACCATTAGAATCAGTCGTAACTGCTCCTTGTTTATAATTCGAATATTCCCAGGAGTAGTCGCCATTCGCAATCAAATCTTCAGTCAAGCTATTCCAAAGGGTAAAATCGAGGGTCTTATCCCCTTTTTTACTCAAGTGGGTGACAGTAACATCGTCAGGATAGCTAGAGAAGGTTTCTCGTTTGAAACTTGTCCCATCTTGGGTATAGGAGGTAGTTGTGATAGCTTCAGAAATGTCTAAGCCACGATGATAGTCAGTAACATTTTCCAAGCCCTTCTTCTGGTTATTAAAGACCATGAAGATATCACCGAAGGCTAGGTAGCGACCGTATTGGGAATTGTTTGGCCCAACCAAATTTCTCTCTGCTAGTTGTTTGGCTTTTTGACGGTCACCGTCTTCTAAGGCCTTACGGATTTCAGCTAAGACTTTGTAGCGGTCCTTGTAGTTTCCTCCGTTGTAGTCTTGACTATCTGGCTGTGGGCCTCCAGACCAAAGTGTTTTTTCGTTGTACTGGATTCTTTCTTCACCGATGAGTCCGAAAACCTTGGCACCCATTTCTCCATTTCCGACTGGGAGAGCTTGTTTTTCCCAACCGTCATAAGAAGGAGCAGTTGGTTGGTTGTAATGTAGTTCGTAATGTTCTTGCTTGTTCACAGGAAGTTCTGGTTTCTCGCTCTCCTTATTGTCAGCAGGGGCGGTAGTAGCACTTGTCTCTGACTGACTACTAGTTTGAGGGAGTTCTGTCCCTGGGTTTGTTTGCTTTTCAGCTGATTCAGCTACAGGCTGAGTCTCTGTGTTAGAAACAAGAACTTCCTCTACATTCGTCTCAGGTTTAGCAGAGGTTTCAGTAATTGTTGCCTCACTTTCCGTAATCTCGACACCATCAGCAGCCACACCCTGTGCTGCTAAAAAAACAGCACCAAGTAAAACAGAGGCAGCTCCGACACTTAGTTTGCGGATACTATACTTACAGGATTTTTCCCAATATCTCTTATCCACAAAATTCTCCTTTCTTAAATCTGTAAGCGCATACATTCTCTTTAAAAAAAATAAGTCTTGCAGAAATA
>NZ_DXLC01000059.1:0-5295 GCF_019414905.1 Streptococcus sp.
TCTTCAAACCACGTCAGCTTTATCTGCAACCTCAAAGCTGTGCTTTGAGCAACCTGCGGCTAGCTTCCTAGTTTGCACTTTGATTTTCATTGAGTATTAGTGTCTATTGTAACCCTGCTTAAACTAGTAAGAAAGAACTCCTATATCCACAAGTGACATAGGAGTTTATTTTGTATTTTACTGAGTAACCGTTACTTCTCCAGTTCGGTAATCCAGTTGAAGCCCTTTTTGAACATTGGGAACTAGAACATTGAATTCCAATTCTCCGTCTGAAGACTTGGCTTCAATCTGTGAAGCTGAAGGAACTAAATCCTCGTTTGAAGCATAATAAAGAGTTACACGGTAACGGACACGCTTGTTTTTATCCAAGGCCTTACGCACCATGCTTTCATAATAATTTTGACCAGTCGAATCCTCGGTCTGTGCCTGATTTGCCCAGGCTGTTTGAACAGCAATGTTTTTAGGATTGCTAGTCGAGGCATCAAAACCATCCAAGCCACCGATTAAGGCATAGCCTAATAAGTGACCTCTATCGACCGCATGGGTATAAGTACCCTTTAGATTCTTAACCTGATGCCAGCCTGGAGGAGTCCAAGAAGTCGAACCATTCCCAGTTTCTTCACGATTCTTGTACTGGCGAGTAGCCTTAGACAAGAGGGCATTTGCTACGGTTGGCACTGTTTCCTTGCCCACTGTCTTTGTTTTATTATCAGCGTAGGGCTTACTTGAAACCTTGGCATCTAGATTTGTTTTATTGCCATTGACGATAAAAGCACCTGAGCCATTCCACTCCAGACTCCCTTTTACTTGACTCTTGACTGCGTCTATTAAGACACTTTCTGCCAATGCTTGACTAGGAGCTTCAGGCGCTTGTTTTTTCTGACTAAGCTTGGTTTTGGAACTATTAGCTGTCGACTGCATCTGCTTGATATAATAGCTCCCTGCAGACAAAAGCAATAACACTAGCAGTCCGATTAGTGTCTGTCTTGTTTTTTTGTTCATATTTCTCCTTATCTTTAAAAAAGGCTGGTTTTCCAGCCTAATTTCCTGTAAATTTATGAATCAATTCCTGCCATTTTGCTGGAGACAGGATGGCCCATGGATCTTGACCCTTGCCCAAGATTCCATAGCCTACCATTAAACCGATTCCTAGGGCTAAAACACCTAAAATCAGTACCAGGATGACTAAAAGTAAACGCTTGACTACGTAGCTTGATTTCTTATTCATCTTCATCACTTGCCTCAATCCGCTGAATCTTAGCACCTAGCTGTGCCAACTTCTCATGGAAACGGTAGTAACCTCTATCCAAGTGAACCAATTTACCAACTACAGTTTCTCCTTGTGCTACCAAACCTGTCAAAATCAAGGCTGCGCTGGCACGAAGGTCAGTTGAAAGAACTTCCGCTCCCTGCAAAGCTTGTCCACCAACAATACGAGCTGTATCACGGATAATCTCAGAGTGCAAGCCCATGCGACGCATTTCTTCTAGGTGTTGAAAACGATTTTCGAAAACTGTCTCCACCATAGTTGATTCGCCTTTTGCGACGGTCATCAAGGCTGTAAATTGAGCCTGCATATCTGTTGGAAATCCTGGGTGGGGCAAGGTTTTCACATGAACAGCTTTTAGATTTTCTAGTTGAGAGCGAACTCGAATTCCTTCAGTTTCCTCTGTCACTTCCACTCCCATTTCAAGCAACTTGGCAATCAAGGGACGGTTATGCTCCCAGACAGCGTCTCGAATCAAGACATCACCACCAGTCATAGCAGCAGCTACCATAAAGGTTCCTGCTTCGATACGGTCTTGGACTACATTGTGAGTCGTACCATGAAGTTTCTCAACACCGGTAATGGTAATGGTCTCTGTACCAGCACCCTTAACCTTAGCTCCCATTTCATTGAGGAGAATGGCCAGGTCAACAATCTCAGGCTCACGCGCAGCATTTTCAATCACTGTCACCCCATCAGCCAGCGTCGCTGCCATCATCAAGTTCTGAGTAGCACCAACACTTGGGAAATCCATATAGATATGAGCTCCATGTAAGCGATCAGCCTTGGCTTCGATGTAACCAGCTGTTTGACTAATCTTAGCCCCCATAGCTTCCAGACCTTTCAAATGAAGATCAATAGGACGGCTACCAATCGTACAACCACCTGGCATGGATACCTTGGCATGACCTACACGGGCAAGAATTGGTCCCAAGACAACGATAGATGCGCGCATCTTGCTAACATACTTGTAGGGAGCTTCCTCTGTGATATCGCCAGTCGCATCCACCTCGACAAGATGAGCTTCCTCATCAAAATCCACCTTGGCATTTAAACCGCGAACCACCTGATTCATAGTGAAAACATCTGACAGGATAGGAACATTCTGCAAAACAGTCTTTCCTTCACTTGCTAGAATAGTCGCTGCCAACAAGGGCAAGACTGCATTCTTTGCTCCTTCGATCGTAACACTTCCTACCAGACGATTATCGCCACCTTGAACCACAATTTTTTCCATACTTATTTCCTTTACATTTGATTTTATAATAATCCTCTAAGTACTTCTTGCCACAACTGATACAGGCTGATAAAGAAAGAACTCATGATATAGCCCATTACAATGCTGAAAAAGGCTACTAGTAAACGAACTTTTCCTGTATTCTCAGCTGTCACTTTTAAAACCTTTTCCCATCTAACAAGATTCTTTAAAAGGTAAAAACTCACATAAATAAAGAGCATGTGACTGCTTAGAGTGAATAATAATTGAACCATTTGACTATTATACCATCTTCTCTGTTTGTGCGCTAGTTTGGAAACTTCCCTTAAAAACTAGGGATTGTGTTTCAAGTAATCAATTGCATCTTGTAGGGTTTTAACAGGCACGATTTTCATATCCGTCTTGATTGTTTTGGCTGCTTCCAGGGCTGTTTGGTAGTTGTTTTTAGCATCAGGATGTGCTTTTTGTTCTTCTTCGCTAACAGGGTTATCAGGGGCAAAGAAAATAGCAGCACCTTCTCTAGCCGAAGCTACAACTTTTTTATCAATACCTCCAATATCCCCCACATTACCATCACGGTCAATGGTTCCTGTACCGGCAACAATGCGGCCATTACGAAGGCCTGGGTCTGCTATTTGGGTATAGATGGCTAGACTAAACATGAGACCTGCACTTGGACCACCGATACCAGCTGTTGAAAAGCGAATTGGGACATCACTGGTTACTTCTGTACGGTCAATCAAGCCGATTCCAATTCCATTTTTGCCATTTTCCAAGGTGATAATCTTTCCTTCTGCAGATTTGGTTTGCCCATCCTCTTCATAGGTTACTTTGACAGAGTCCCCTAATTTTTGAGAATTGACATAATCAATCAAATCTTTGGAACTGTCAAAGGTCTGATCATTGACTGCTGTGACGGTATCAGAGATGTTGAGAATCCCTTTAAAGGTTGAATTATCTGTCACAGTCAAAACATAAACCCCAAGGTATTTTAGTTCAATATCCTTACCAGCTGTTTTTAGTCCTTGATACTTGGCCATGTTTTGTGATGTTTGCATGTAGAATTGATTGATCCGCATAAATTCAACATCGGAAGAGCCACCTGTAGTCTCTTGGGCACTACGAATATCTGTAAAAGGCGTCAACCACGCATAAATCATATGGGCTAAAGTAGCGTGCTGGACACCAACCGTAACGAATTGATAGGCCCCAGCTTCCTTATCTTCTGTGTCATTGACTTTAAGGACTTGGCGAATATCTTCCGAACCACCTGGAACCTCTATATAGTAGGGCAAAGGCACTACAAATGCCAAGAAAGTCACAATCAAGGCCGCAATGACATATAAGGGCCATCTAATCTTTTTTTTCATTTCTTATTTCCTCCAAAATACTCTCAGGAACATAGCAGGCAACATCCTGACCAAACTTCAATAGCTCTCTAATACCGGATGAACTGAGATAGAGATGTTCAGGTCGGCTATGTAAATAAATTGTCTCTATATCAGGAGACAGCTGATGGTTGTAGTAATCAAAACTGGCTTCATATTGCAAATCCGCTGCATTCCTCAAACCCCGCACTAGGCAAGTAGCCCCCAGTCTTTTTGCGACATCAACTACCAATTCATCATGAGAAGACACAACTTTAACATTTCCCAAATGTTTCACAGCCTTTTCTAACCCCCGTTTACGATTTTCAAGAGGGAGAAATCCTTGTTTGTGGGGATTAAAAAAAATACCGACATAGAGCTTATCAAAAAGTCTGCTCGCCCGTTCAATGATATCCAGATGCCCATTTGTCATCGGATCAAATGAGCCTGTGAATAAGCCAATCTTATCTGACATAGACCGTCACCTTACTAATTCCATAAATCTTTTCCTTCCAGATGCCCAGGCAGGCAATTTCTTCTGGAAGTTCAACGGCCTTATCCGTCTCACACACGACCATGACATCTTCAGAAAAAAACTCTTTCTCAGCCATTTTTTCAATATCTGCTACGATTTGTTCCTTGGCATAAGGAGGGTCTAAGAAAATGAGGTCGAAGTTCCCAGATACCTGTTCCAATGCCCTTTCTGCATCCATCTTGAGGAGTTGAAATTTTCCAACTTCCTTGGTCATCCGAATATTTTCAGCCACGATAGCCTGAGCCTTACGGTCTCGTTCCACCAAAACAGCGCTGGACATGCCACGCGAGACTGCCTCGATAGATAAACCACCACTACCTGCATAAAGGTCCAAGACTCGTCCACCTTCAAAGTAGGGACCAATCATGTTAAAAATAGCTCCCCTAACCTTATCCGAAGTAGGTCTTGTCGTCTTGCCTTCTAGTGTCTTGAGGGGACGTCCCCCATAGATTCCTGATACGATTTTCATACCGTTTATTATACCAAATTATGGGCGAAAAGAGAAAGAAAATCGAACCTTGCGGTTCGATTCTCTACAAAATATTTTCGTAAGTATCGCGGACTTCTTGAGGCCAAACACTTGTTTGCACTTCTCCGATGTGTTTCTTGCGAAGTAGGAACATAGCCATTCGAGATTGTCCAATTCCTCCACCGATTGTCAACGGGAATAGGCCATTCAACAAAGCCTTGTGCCATTCCAATTCTAAACGGTCTTCATCACCGGTAATTTCTACCTGACGGCGAAGGGTTTCTTCATCTACACGAATCCCCATAGAAGACAACTCAAAGGCTCCACCCAGAGATTCATTCCAGACAAGAATATCGCCATTTAGACCCTTGTAGCCATTTTCAGACTCGCTTGTCCAGTCATCGTAGTCTGGTGCACGCCCATCGTGCGGTTTACCATCTG
>NZ_DXLC01000006.1:0-12464 GCF_019414905.1 Streptococcus sp.
TTCCTATCTTACCACCTTTTTCATCACCTGTCAAGAATATTTCAGAATTTTTTAAAATTTTTCGAAAATTCTTTCCTAATTCTTTCAATTCTTTTAGGATAATTTCAAAGATTTGCCCATTAGACAAAATAGAACGATTTGAAGACTTTTATGGTATTCAGTTGTACTAGAGTTTTTTAAAAGTGTTTTGATGGCTTGTATTTCTTCTTTGGTTGATTTCATATCACTATTATATAATGCATTTTGATTTTAGTGTAGTATTAAACTGACTCTTGGCAGTCGGACAAAAAATCGACAGTTATTTTATACTGTTTAAAACCATTAGTCAATACGACAATCTCTTTACTTTTCGGTTATCAACTCTGTAGATTGCTAACATATCCAAAATAAGCTAAGTATCCCGAGGATAGGTAGCAGAAATGAATTATTTATACTCTGGATACCACTTCAAATCACGAACTGCTTTGGCCATATCTGTTTCCTTAGCGCGTGCAAGACCTTGCTCTTGTGCTTTTTTAGCGACTGCTTCTGCTACTTTAATAGAAACATCTGCTACATACTTGAATGGTGGCAAGACAGGAGCTCCTGGTTGGCCTGGATTGACAATACCACTCAATGAATGCGCCGCTGCTCCAATCATTTCATCAGTCAAAAGACTTGCTTCAGAAGCCAGCATACCTAGACCAAGACCTGGGTAAATCAGGGCATTATTTGCTTGACCAATCACATAATCTACACCTTTATAAGAAACCGTATCAGCAGGAATTCCTGTTGCGACAAAAGCTTTGCCATCTGACCATTCAATCAAATCTTTGGCACTAGCTTCTGCTAGTTTGGTTGGATTTGACAAAGGGAAGATCATCGGACGCTCTGTATTTTCACACATAGCTTCTACTATTTCTTTAGTGAAGGTATTAGGCTGAGTTGAAGTTCCTACAAGAATGGTTGGCTTCACAGTCTTCACTACTTCAAGCAGGTCAGTCAACTTATCTGCGTTACTAAAGTCAGCACGTTTCTTAGCAAATGGTTTTTGCTCTGGTGTCAAGTCATCCATGTCATCAAAGAGAAGACCTTGTTTATCAACCATAAAGAAACGTTTATAGGCTTCTTCTTCAGAAAGACCTTCACTTACCATTTCACGAAGAACACGAGAGGCAATTCCTGCACCCGCAGTACCACCACCATAGCAGAGATAAACTTGATCTGTTAATTTTTCACCACTAATATCCAGCGAACCAAAGATACCACCCAAGGTAACGATTCCTGTACCTTGAATATCATCATTAAAGGTCGGAATTTGTTTCCGGTATTTTTCAAGAATATTGGCAGCATTCAAGCGGCCGAAGTCTTCCCAGTGAAGGTAGAGTTTAGGAAAGAGACGTTCTGCTGTTTGAACAAATTGGTCAATGAAGTCGTAGTAACGATCTCCGCGGACCCGTTCGTGACGATTTCCTAAGTAATTAGGATTGTTACGAAGTTCTTCACGGTTAGTCCCTGCATCAATGACTAAAGGAAGGACCATCGAAGGATCGATTCCAGCAGCACCCGTATAGACCATCAATTTCCCAACAGAAATATCGACACCATTTGTTCCCCAGTCGCCAATTCCAAGGATTCCTTCTGCATCTGTTACAACAATGAGACGAATCTCGCGACCCCCGGCAGCGTTTTTCAAAGTAGCTTCAATATTTTCAGGATGATTAATATCAAGATATCCCGCATATTGGGGATCTACAAAAAGATCACTATAGCCTTCAATCGTATCTGCAATGGTTGGATCATATACAATTGGATTGAATTCTTCCAAATGTTGAGAAAAGAGGTAATAGAAAAGAGTCCTGTTGGTATTAAAAATTTCCATTAGGAAAAGACGTTTTTCCAAATCATTGGCTTTTGTTTGCATTTGTGCATAAGTTTGCGCCGCTTGTTCTTCAATCGTTTGAACATACGGTGGCAGTAAACCAATAAGGCCTAGTTCCTTTCGCTCCTCTAAGGTAAAGGCAGTACCTTTATTGAGGAAAGGATTGTTTAAAATATCATGTGCAGTCATAGTGCAACCTCCTTTTTACTTACATTATACCACATGAAACGAATTGTTCGTAAAACGTTGTTGTTTAAATAATACAATTGTATACGCATATGTTATAAATTTCTGAACTCATCAAACTCTCGATGATCTCTCTTTACTAAAAGTTTCGAGTAAAATAAACCAATCATACAAATTGACAATCCTCATTAAAATAAATATCATATAGGTATGTTATGTAATACTTTGTATTTTTTAAGGTGTTTTTTTGTCATATAAAACTTGTATTCTATTTATATGACAACTAAAAACTATTTACAACAATATATTTCCCAAAAAGTGAAATATTTTCGAACACAGAATAAAATGAGCCAGGAAGAACTTTCGGAACAAGCAGGACTCGGGCTTAAGTATATCAATCAACTTGAAAACCAAAATGTGAATCTGACCATTCACAGTCTTGAAAAAGTAATTGACGCCCTAGAAATGACCCCAGAGGAATTTTTCAATTTTGATAGCCTTGAATCAACCTCTGATAAGAGTGACAATCTTTCACTCAAAAGAATCAACATGAAGATTAAACAGCTCCCTATTGATAAACGAGAAAAAATGTTGGTCATTTTTGAGAGTATCTTAGATAATCTTTGAGAACCCTGACTCACTTACATTTTAACTGGTGAATACTCGTATAGTCAAATTGTAGGATACGGATAAAAATTATTTATCTGCTGTTTTCCACTTATTTTCCTTCTCCAACTAATGAAAGTGAACCCATATGAATTTAAAAGATCTACAATATTTTTATGACCTCTGCCAGCTTCAATCCTATACGGAAGTAGCAAAACAACATAAAGTCAGCCAACCATCTATTTCTTATGCTATCAAGCGCTTAGAGGAATCCTTTAACTGCAAATTGATTCACCATGACCCCTCGCATCGTTCCTTCAAGCTAACTCCTCAAGGACAAATCCTTCTAAAGCATACAGAACTGATTTTACCTGAGGTCATTTCTACTCGCAAAGAAATTAATCGCTCCTTGGCACAATACTCTACTGTAGGATTCCCTCCTATTATCATTCAGTATCTCTTTGCTGCCTTAAACGAAAAAGATAAATTCGATTTTTTAAAAAAGATACGCCCTATCCGCGGTGGCTCCGTAGAGTTATTAAACCTTCTCCTTAAGGGAGACCTTAATGCAAGCCTACTCGGTTTGATTGAACCTCTCAATTATCCTTCAATAGAGACACACGAGCTATTTCATAAAGAACTGTATGTCGTTTTATCTAAGAACCATCCTTTTGCCACTGTTCCTTCCCTCGCTTTTGAAGAATTAGTAGATCAATCCTTTATACTCTTAGACGAACACTTTGTTCACCTGAAAGCTTTTGAAACGCTTAATCAGAAGCATCAAAACAAGGCAGAAATATTCTTTAAGACTGATGACATTGCCATCCTTAAAGAACTTTTAAAGAAAGGGATTGGCCTTAGTTTACTGGCTGATATCGCACTTTCTGATGAAGATGATGATTTAATAAAAATTCCTCTTATACCGAAGGACAAGATAACTTTTACAGTTTATTACGCTTACCTTAAATCAGCTACACCGTCATCAGAAGTAGAAGCCTTATTTAATCTCCTTAAATCATATGAATAGAAAAAACTCTAACTATCAATGAACTGATAGCTAGAGTTTTTTACATTGTAGATATTATACTCAATGAAAATCAAAAAGAAAACTAGGAAGCTAGCCTCAGGTTGCTCAAAACACTGTTTTAAGGTGGTAGATAGAGCTGACGTGGTTTGAAGAGATTTTCGAAGAGTATTAGACTATAGTAGATTGAAACAGAATAGTACACTTTGACTTCTAAAACATTACTAGAAATTGATTTGACTGTCCTGATTGATTTATCCTATTTTTATTTCATTTTACTATATCATTTTAAAATTTTTCGAAAATTCTTTCAAGGCACTTTCAAAGTTTTTTCAAATCAGTCCAACAAAAAAAGGTTTATAATTTCCATAAAAGTTGACATGGAAATTATAAAACCATTATTAGTTTAACCCTTGTTGGTAACGCGCCAATTCGGCTTGGTTAGCCCAAACATAATGACCTGGACGGATTTCAACCATAGATGGCTTATCAGTCTCATAGTCGTGTTGACTCGGGTCGTAAACCTTTAAGACCTTCTTACGTTCCAAGATTGGATCTGGGATTGGTACCGCTGAAAGCAAGGCTTGAGTATATGGGTGAATTGGATTGTTAAACAATTCTTCTGTTTCAGCAACCTCTACAATAACACCCTTGTAAATAACTGCGATACGATCTGAAATAAAGCGAACGACAGACAAGTCATGGGCGATAAAGAGATAGGTCAAACCAAGTTCTTTTTGGAATTTTTTGAGCAAGTTCAAGACTTGGGCACGCACAGAAACGTCCAAGGCTGAAATTGGCTCATCCGCAATAACAAAATCTGGTTGCATGACCAAGGCACGGGCAATACCGATACGTTGACGTTGACCACCTGAGAATTCATGAGGGTAGCGAGTCAAGTGCTCAGCAAGAAGCCCTACTTCACGGATAATATTTTTAACTTTCTCTTTACGTTCTTCTTCATCTTTGAACAGACGGTGATTGTAAAGACCTTCAGAAATAATATAATCAACAGTCGCACGTTCATTCAAACTTGCAGCAGGGTCTTGGAAAATCATCTGGATACGACGAATCAATTCTGCAGCTTGTTCACGCGATTTCTTACCATTAATCTTTTGACCTTCAAAAATGATATCTCCATTACTTGTATCATTGAGACCAATGATAGCACGACCAATAGTTGTTTTCCCACTACCTGACTCACCTACAAGCGAGAACGTTTCTCCCTTGTTGATAAAGAAGTTAGCATTTTTAACTGCGACAAACTTCTTACTTCCTTCACCGAAGGAAATTTCTAAATCTTTGATTTCTACTAATTTTTCAGACATTTCCTTCCTCCTAGTCAGCTAGATGGGCAAATCCCATTTTTTCACGGATCTTATCATGGAGATTTGCAATCACAGCTGGTTTTTCTACTTTTGGAGCATCCTCATGAAGTAGCCAAGTTTTAGCCCAATGTGTCTCTGATACTGAGAATTGAGGAGCTTTTTGTTCGAAGTCAATCTGCATTGCATAGTCAGAACGCAAGGCAAAGGCATCCCCTTTCAGGTCAGTATAAAGTGACGGAGGTGTTCCTGGGATTGAGTAAAGATCCCCTTTATCATCAGCAAGCTGAGGCAAGCTAGACAAGAGACTCCATGTATATGGATGGCGAGGGTCATAGAAGACTTCCTCAACAGTTCCATACTCAACGATTTCTCCTGCATACATAACCGCTACCTTATCTGCAATACTTGCCACCACACCAAGGTCGTGGGTGATAAAGATTGTTGTGAAATGGTACTCGTTTTGCAAGGATTTCAGCAAATCAATAATCTGAGCTTGGATGGTCACGTCCAAGGCAGTCGTTGGCTCATCACAAATCAAGACATCAGGTCGGCAGGCAAGGGCAATCGCAATAACGATACGTTGACGCATTCCTCCAGAATATTGGAATGGGTATTCATCAAAACGTCTATCTGCATCTGGAATCCCAACCTTATTCATGTAATCAATGGCCAATTCTTTCGCTTCTTTGGCTGTTTTTCCTTGGTGTTTTACAATAACTTCTGTAATCTGACTACCAATTGTTTTAATTGGGTCCAAACTAGTCATTGGGTCCTGGAAGATAGTCGCAATCTTAGCACCACGAATTTGTTCCCAATCCTTGTGAGAAGATAAGGCTGTCAAATCTTGACCACGGTAGTCAATGCTTCCTTGGGCAATGCGACCATTTTCTTCGAGCATACCTGTGAAGGTCTTTGTCAAAACAGATTTTCCTGATCCTGACTCACCTACCAAGGCCAATACTTCACCTTCAACTAGTTCAAGAGAAACGCCGCGAATGGCTGTCAATACTTTGTCACGAACGTCAAATTCCACGACAATATCGCGAGCAGTCAAAATTACATTTTTTTCTTTTGTCATTTCTACTCCTATCTATGTGTACGTGGATCACTAGCATCCGCTAAGTTTTGACCAACTACGAAAAGGGACAAGGATACCAAGACAAGAGTTGTCAATGGAATCCAGAAGAGGTAAGCATTTGTCGTTACGTTCTGAGAGTAATCTGAAATCAAACGACCCAAGCTTGGAACTGTAATTGGCAATCCAAGTCCAAAGAATGAAAGGAAAGCTTCGTATGAGATAAAGGCTGGAAGCATTTGAGATGTCGTCGTAACGATAACAGATACCAATTGTGGCATAATGTTTTTTACAACAATCTTAAAGGTTGGTGTTCCAAGTGTACGTGAAGCAAGGTTATACTCCAAGTCACGATAACGCATGATCTGAATACGAATCGAGTAGGCAATACCAATCCAAGTCGTCACACTCATGGCAAAAATCAGATTCCAGAATCCAGCTCCGATTGAGTAAGTCAAGACAATGACAATCAAAAGAGATGGGATGTTTGAGATGACGTTATAAACTTCCATCATCACGCGGTCAACTGATTTTGAAATTCCCCAAATACCACCGACAAAAACACCGATAACCAAGTTAATTACTGTCGCAATCACAGAAATGAGGATAGAGTTACGAGCTCCGAACCAGACACCGTCAAAAAGAGATTTACCGTTACTGTCTGTACCGAACCAATGCTCAGCATTTGGCTTGATATAACGAGCACTAAAGTCGTTTACCTTGCTGACATCATTGAAATCAAACTTAGAAAACATTGGGTAGATGAAACTCATCAAAATGATAGCTACCAAGATTCCCAACATGACTACAGTTGATTTCTTCTTCATAAATTGTCTAAACACTGAACCCCAGTATGAATAAGCTGGCGCATCAATAGCTTCAGAGGCAAAATCGTCACGTTTTACAAACTGAAATTTTTCTTTATCGATTGTAGACATTATTTGCCTCCTTTCTCAGTCAATTTAATACGTGGGTCAATAATAGTCATCCAAATATCTCCCAAAAGAAGTGAGAAGATAGAAATACATGTAAAGATGAAGACAAGACCAACGACCATAGAGTTATTAGATGCTTTTACAGAGTCAATCAACATTTTACCCATACCTGGGAAGGCGAAGACTGTTTCAGTAAGGGTTGCACCACCAATAACCCCGATAACGGCACCAGGAATTCCTGAAACCAGCGGAACCATGGCATTTTTAAAGATGTGTTTGTTTGAAATTTCTTTTTCAGACAAACCTTTGGCACGAGCAAAACGAACAAAGTCCTGTGATTGCAAGTCAATCATGTAACGACGAATCCAAATAGCTGTACCAGGAGCACCCAACAAACCAAGAATCACTGCTGGTAAAACATACGAACGCCAATCTCCAGCACCCAAAATAGGGAATGAATCTGGAAGACCAATTGATGATCCAATCAAACGAACAATGTAAACCAAGGCAATGGTTGGAAGGGCCATCAAGAAGGTCAAAAACCCTGTTGAGAAGCTATCAATCCAAGTATTCTTGAAGCGAGCCATAGCTGAACCAAGTGGCACGGCAATCGCATAAGAAATCACCAAACCAATCAATCCAACGACTGCAGAGCTAGCAATCATAGAAGGATATTGGTAATTGCTTTCCGTAGCTGTATAAGGGTCATCTTTTCCGTAGTTGGCTACTTCACGAGAGTCAGCCTGACTAGGCGATTTGTAGGTTCTTGAGTAAATATTTACAGAAGAAGTTTTCTTACCTGTTGGGAACTGAACTTGAGATGTTTTTGTTTGTCCTTGTCCTTGAGTAATAACCTGTAAAACAGGGCTATTAGCATAGGTTGGATAAGAGTCACCTAAATTGATGTTCACAAAGTTTTGATGCACAAATGGGAACTGACCGTTGAAGTACAAGAGATATTTATGTTTCGTTCCTGAACCGACCAATGACCATCCAATCGCTGGATCATTTTCAAAACGAAGGTAGCGTTTCAAATCTGGATTCTCAGGGTCTTGAATTTTATTTGTATGATCAATGTCAATCAAGTTAGCATAGAATTTGAAAACACGTTCAAAAATCGGGATTTCACGCGTAGCGTAGAATTGGCCACTTTCAGTAAATTCTCCCAGGGTCCAACCATGACCGATTTGTTTGATGTATTTTTCATAGATGGCCTTGTTGGTATCATTGGCTTCAACTGTTACAGAAGCATCCATCTGGCTAGCTTTTTCTTGCAACTCTTTGGTATCGTAGTATTCGATATAGCCCATACGCTCATAAACGGTATTCTCATAGTTATCACGTTTATCAGCAGTTGTCGCAATCTTGTTATAGTTGGTATCCTGTTTGAAAATCAATTTTCGAGGAACCATTGTATAGATAATCGTGTAAGTCAAGGTTGTTACTAAGAAGATAGAAACCAATGACCGCAAAACACGCATAAAAATATATTTTTTCATATCATTTCCTTTAAAAATCCCAAAAGAACCTTCTCCTCATGGAGAGAAAGTTCTATTGAAAATTATTTACTTCACATGACTTGCCAATTCTTTTTGAGCTTTCTCGTTTGACTCAGTCTTTTCTTTCAACCATTTTTCACGAGCTTTTTCATACTCTTCTTTGGTGATTGCTTTTTCACCAACTTCAGTGTACTTCAAGTATCCTGAATTTTCACCTTTAAGGCCGGCTACAGAATATGAAGAGCTAAATGGTAGAACTTTTGAAACATATGAAACGGCTGTTTCTTTAGGAGAAGCCATTACTGGAATTGTCAAAGCATTGTCAGTCAACCAAGCTTGTGCTACCGCGTATTTTTCATAACGTTTTTGAACATCTTGGTTTTCGCTGTTTGCGTCATCAAGTAATTTTCCATAGTCAGCTAAACCAAGTTTGCTTACTACTGATGCATCTGTGTTTTGGTCAATACCAAGGTAAAGGCGAGTGCTTCCTCCCTTAAGGACGAATTGATCCAAGAAAGTAGAAGGATCTTGATAGTCAGGGTTCCATCCTAGCAAGGTATGGATATCCCAGTCTTGCTCTTTAGCTGTTGGAGCGCTAAATGAAATTGGTAAAGCTTCCGCTTGAGTCATTTGTTGTAAGTCTACAACAACATTATCTGAACCCAATACTTTTTCAATTGATTGTTTCAATGATTGAACACGGTTTACAACCGCTGTTGATTCTTGGATAACCAGGGCATCCAAGTGGATTGGGAATTCAACACCTTCAGCTTGTAGGCTTGATTTTGCTTTAGCAAAGACTTCTTTAGCCTTTTCTTCATTGTAAAGGCCATTTTGAGAATCTGCTAGAGACACGTTTGACCAAGTAGAAGAATTTGTCTTAGTCAAGCTATCTTGTACCAATTCACCAAATGTTTTCTTACCAACTTGAAGATTATAAGGTGCAAACGTATTACGGATGGCTACTGCAGCTCCATCAGTACCATTTGTTTGAGCTGAATAAGAATTGCGATCGACTGCAAAGTTCAAGGCTTGACGGAATTCCTTGTTTAACAACGCTTTCTGAGTAGATGTCTTTTGGGCATCACTTGTTTTGGCAGTGTGGTTATAGGTTGTACGGCCATAGTTCAAGCTGACAGTTGCAACACCAGCACCTGGTTCGTTAAAGTAAATGTTATCTTTGAAGTCAGCTGCATATTTTTCATATGTAGAACTTGTAGGGAAGATACGAGCTTTGCTATATTGACCATCAGAAAAACCTTTGGCAATTACATCTTGATCCTTACCATCCCAGAAAGTGAACTTAACGTTCTCAATTTTTACATTTTCTTTATCCCAGTAAGCGTCATTTTTAGCCATCTCGATAGATGATTTAGGAGTTACAGCCTTCAAGACAAATGGACCGTTATAAAGAATAGAGTTGGCATCTGTTGGGGCACCAAAACCTTCCCCTTTTGAAGTTAAGAATTCTTCATTAACTGGCATCAAAACACCACTAGTTGTCTTGTCATTCCAGAAAGTTTCTGGCTGGTTCAAGGTATATTCTAGTGTTTGATCATCAATCGCTTTTACTCCAACGGTTGAAAAATCGCTTGTTTCACCCTTGATATAGGCTTCTAATCCCTTAATAGAAGAGCTAACGATTGAAAGTCCTTTTGATTTTCCATCTACGGCGTGTTTCAAACCAGTAACAAAGTCTTTAGCAGTGACAGGAGCGTACTCTTCCCCCTCTGCAGTTACCCATTTAGCATCCTTACGGATTTTATAGGTATAAGTCAAACCATCTTTTGAAACTGTCCATGATTCAGCAATAGAAGGAACCAGGTTACCATATTTATCATTAGCCAACAAACCATCTACAGCATTTGTTGTGACGAAAGATGTTGAATCGATATTGCTGACGATATAATCCAAGGTTTCTGGATCTGTTTGATAAACATATTGGTAATCTTTTGCTAGTTTAGCATTATTTGAACTAGTGTTTGAACACGCAGCTAGAACTCCTGACGCTAATAAGGTAGCCCCCGCTACAGCAAGCACTTGACTTTTTTTCATTTATTTACTCCTCTTATAAAGTATAGGTTATTATTGATTATACCATATATTTTAAGATATTTCAATAAAAGTAAACGAATTTTCAGAATATTTAGGCTTATTAACACAAAAAATCTGAAAAAGCTATTGACTGAAAATCATTTTCAAGGTATAATAATAAACGTTAAGGCGGTATAGCCAAGTGGTAAGGCACGGCTCTGCAAAAGCTTGATCGTCGGTTCAAATCCGTCTACCGCCTTCTATAACTTGATTTTTCAGGTTTCATTTAAACAGAAAGCCCAATATAAAGGGCTTTTTTCTTTTTCCTCGAATAAATACGTATAACTTTAAAAAACTTTTGAGGCAAGTTTGGGGCTGAGTTTTTCGAGGACACAATTCCCTCTTGAAATCAACTGAAAAAAGCTTCGTCACGCCTGGTGACAAAAGCCTCTAGTTTACTCTGTTTCTTCTTCTATTTCGACTTCGGTAATTTGGACTTTTACCTTGGTAACACGTCCATTTTTCACCTTATCATTGGTTAGGATAAGCTGTTTGTTTTGGCTGACTAATTCATAACTGAGTTTCTCAGTCGTTGGAATGGTCCCAACTCCTGTCAAATAGTAACCAGCGATGGTATCAACGTCATCACTTGCCAGTTCAACATCAAAGTAGTCATTAAAATCATTGAGATTCATAGTACCTTGAACGATATAAGTATCTTCTCCAATTTGATGAACTTCGATTTCAGCCTTATCTGTTTCGTCATCGATTTCCCCAACGATTTCCTCTAAGAGGTCTTCAAGTGTCACCAAACCAGCCATCCCACCGTATTCATCCAGCAAGATTGCCATTTGTCTTTGGGTATTGCGCAATTCCTTTAACAAGTCATCCACAAAAATAGTTTCAGGAACAAAAAGTGGATCTTGTAAGATTTTCTTCCAAACAATATTGTCAAAACCGTCCACAAAGCCTGCCTTAAGGAGACTCTTGGTGTGAATAATCCCAATCACATTGTCCTTATCCCCATCATAGACAGGGATACGAGAATAATTTTGTTTTAAAATACTTTGAATAATGGTTTGACTATCATCCTGAATATCGACCATAAAGGCATCTGTTCGAGGAACCATAACTTCTCTGGCCATTAATTCGTCCAGTGAAAAAATCCCTTGTAACATCTCAATTTCGTCAGCATCTAGTGTTTCTTCACTATTGGTCAGCATGTACTCAATTTCATCACGGGTCATTTTTTCATCAGCATCGTCAAAGGTCATAGGGGTCAAGCGACTCAAGAGATTGGTAGATGCAGACAAGAGCCAAACAAAGGGACTAACTAGTTTCCCAAGTCCAATGATAACTGGCGCTGTACGAATCGCCAAGGCATCCTTTAGATTAAGAGCGATTCTCTTAGGATATAATTCCCCAAAAACGATGGAAATATAGGTCAAAAATGCCAAGGATAGAAAAGTTGCCACGGCATAAGATGTTTCGCCATTTCCAAGCCAAGAGGCAATCACACGCCCTAGAGTATCAGCTAAACTCGCCCCTGATAAGATCGTAATCAGGGTAATCCCTACTTGAATGGTTGATAAAAAGTGGTTAGGATTTTCTAGTACC
The DNA here is from genome assembly GCF_019414905.1 of Streptococcus sp. Classification (GTDB taxonomy): domain Bacteria; phylum Bacillota; class Bacilli; order Lactobacillales; family Streptococcaceae; genus Streptococcus. The sequence continues at coordinate 12,166 of NZ_DXLC01000006.1, forward strand.
TTCAGCAGACGGATATAGCGTCTATCTCCTTCTTCTGCCTTTTGTTCAACCCGCGCACGGTTAAGTGAAACCATGGCCATTTCGGTGGCTGAGAAAAAGGCATTTAACACCGTCAAGATAAACAACAAAACAAATTGTAGCAACAAATTCTGACTACTTGGGTCTTCCATAGTTCTTCTCCTAAAATAGTATCTTATCCTTTATTATATCACAAAATATAGTCCAGTACATATTATTTTTTCTCATACTCTTCGAAAATCTCTTCAAACCACGTCAGCTTTATCTGCAACCTCAAAGCT
>NZ_DXLC01000060.1:0-1264 GCF_019414905.1 Streptococcus sp.
CAATAGACGCTCAGTCTCCATTATTGGATACTGGGATAGTTTTAAAAAGATTGATTCCATACTTCTCCTCCATTTAAAAATATTTTCTACCAGTCTAGCATAAAAAATAAATTACAACAAATTTTTCTTGCTTTTTAAAGCGGTTTCATATAGAATAAAATCATCACCTTATTTTATAGATAATGTGATAAATCATTTACAACCCGTCAATAGAAAGGGAGTTTTTCTCTATGTTAATCGGAATTCCAAAAGAAATTAAGAATAATGAAAACCGTGTTGCCCTAACACCTGCTGGTGTCCACAGCTTAGTCGGCCGTGGTCATCGCGTCCTTATCGAAACAAATGCTGGTCTCGGTTCTGGCTTTACTGATGCTGACTATCAAAAGCAAGGAGCTGAAATTGTCGCTACTGCTGGTGAGGCCTGGGCTGCTGAGTTGGTCGTAAAGGTAAAAGAACCTCTAGATTCTGAATATGGTTACTTGCGCGACGACCTGCTTCTCTTTACCTACTTGCACATGGCCGCTGCTCCAGAATTAGCAGATGCTATGTTGGAAGCAAAAACAACTGGGATTGCCTATGAAACTGTCCGTAATTCCCAAAATCAGTTACCACTCCTCGTTCCTATGAGTGAGGTTGCAGGCCGTATGGCAGTCCAAATCGGCGCCCATTTCCTAACCAAGCAAGCAGGAGGTTCTGGCGTCCTACTGGGTGGTGTACCGGGTGTGCCTAAAGGGAAAGTAACCATCATCGGTGGCGGTGTCGTAGGGACTCATGCTGCTCGAATTGCTCTTGGTCTTGGTGCACAAGTAACCATCCTTGATATCAGTGCTAAACGTCTCTCCGTTTTAGAGGAGGTCTTTGGTCACCAAATTCAAACTCTTATGTCCAATTCATTTAACATCGAAGCCAGTGTGAGAGATGCAGATGTGGTAATTGGGGCGGTTCTCATTCCAGGGGCCAAGGCACCAAAACTGGTCACAGATGAGATGGTCAAGCAAATGCGTCCAGGATCAGTCATCGTTGACGTTGCTGTTGACCAAGGTGGTGTTATCGAGACAGCTGACCGTGTGACAACGCACGATGAACCCGTCTATGAAAAACACGGTGTGCTCCACTATGCCGTTGCCAACATCCCCGGTGCGGTAGCCCGTACTTCAACTATCGCCCTAACCAATGTCACTCTTCCTTATATCGAAGCTTTGGCTGGTAAAGGTTTTGTACAAGCAATCTCTGAGGATGAGGGCTTGCGTCAAGGAGTTACCAC
>NZ_DXLC01000061.1:0-1671 GCF_019414905.1 Streptococcus sp.
GACTTTATTAGCTTTTTTGGCTTCTTTTTTCAAGTCATTGATGAGAGGACCTTTTCCTCGGATATTGATATATTGCGGTTCATAATTATTTTCAATATCAACGGACATACTGGATTTCTTCAAATCACGGATATGCCCGACACTGGCTAAAACCTTGTAGTTTCTGCCTAGATATTTTTCAATCGTTTTCGCCTTAGCAGGCGACTCCACGATGACTAGATTTTTTTTAACTGTTGATTTTTTCTTTTTTGTTGCCGTAGCCACAGTATCACACCTTTTCAAAGTAATAAACTTTATAAAGTGTAAACCATTTTGCCATAACTGTCAAGACTTAGCTACTATATATAGAAGAAAAGTTGGTTTAAAAAGCAAAATTTCGTCTTAAAATTCAAATTCCGCAAGAACATCTTGCCCACTGGTGACCAATTTTGCTCCTTCTTGGATCAAATGATGGCAACCGTCTGATAGTCCATCTAAAATGCTACCAGGTATAGCAAAGACGTCACGCCCTTCTTCCATTGCTCTCTCACAGGTAATGAGACTACCTGAGCGCATCTTAGCCTCTGCTACAATCACGCCACGACAAAGTCCAGCAATGATGCGATTACGGGCAGGAAAATGAAATTTCAGAGGTTGTTCGCCAGGTCCATATTCACTGAGAACCAGATGATCATTGCCGATGTAGTCTTGCAAGTGTTTATTGGCTTTAGGATAAAACACATCCAGTCCTGTTCCAATCACTGCAATGGTTTTTCCGCCATTCTGAAGAGCTGCCATATGAGCTGCTGTGTCAATGCCCTTGGCTAGTCCACTGACGATAACCAGTTCATTTTCCAAGCCCTGAATGACTTTTTCAACTGACTTAGCTCCCTGTTTGCTACAAGCACGACTACCCACGACCGCTACCTTAGGAAATTTCAAGAGTTCAAGATTGCCCTTGTAAAATAAAAGCACAGGAGCATCGTATATTTCACTCAAATTCCAAGGGTAACAGTCGTCTAAAATAGAGAAAGATGGAAATTTTTGAAACTCCTTCTCCAAATGCGCATCGTCTATCTGAAAATAACGTTCCATAAAAACAGCTGGATTTCGGCAACCTGATATATCTGCAATATCGCCCAACAACAGTTCTTGATCGACATTTTCACCGTATTCTAGAACGTTCAAAATCTGTTGATTGCTCAAACCTGATTTTTTTAACTTATAGATTTCATAGTTTGTGATTTTCATAAATATCTCCATTTCTTTTTCTACTCATCTATTTATTCGTAAAAAATCAAAAAAACATCCGACTATTTTAGCCAGATGTTGGAATCTTTAATTTTCGTTTTTAAGAATTTTTTCTAATTTATGATAGTCTTGGACACTATCGATCTCATAGATGCTATTGCCTTCTAATTCTTCAACATAGACATCCAACTCTTTGATATTATCCTTAACCATATTATCCCAGTAGAGATCAACAAATTCACCACTTGCATAAGCCTTATCGATAAAGCTGACAATTTTTTCTGCAGTTGGAGCATCCCAGAAGGATACACCACTAAGGATGCGACCTGCCTTACTATCAACAATAATATCTTGAACCTTGTAGTCATCTCCATAGACCAAGAACCATTCGTTGGTACAATCTTCACGATAAACACTAAAATAAGTCGAACGTGTCAAATC
>NZ_DXLC01000062.1:0-1040 GCF_019414905.1 Streptococcus sp.
TGGTTCTAGCATCCATAAAGTCTGGCGATACACCAAAAGGAAGGAAGTTCGGTTTACCAGCAAGCTCAAACTCTGCTAGTTTAGCTGTAAAATCCGCAAAAGTCTCCAATTCTTGGAATTCTTTAAGAAGTGGTAAGACAGGTGTGATACCGTCAGCTTCTCTCTTATCAAAATCACGAACTAGGCGGTGGTATTTGACAAAGTTTGCCAAGATAGTATCCTCAGGCACTTCTTCTCCTGCCAACCACTTGTCTGTTGTCGCCAACATCAAGTCTTCAATTTCCTGGTCTAAATCAACAAAACCTCCCGTTTGAGACTTATCTGCTGGAATTTCAGCTGTCTGTTGCCATTCCCCATTGATAGCATCATAAAAATCATCTTGATAACGTGTCATCTTGTTCTCGCTTTCATTTGTACTTGCTCTTAGCTTAACAAAAATTAACTGGGAATGCAATTAAAAATGAACTTTCCTTTTCCATCATTTTTCAGATATTATTTTAATTTTTTAAAAAATTAACTTGACTTAATTTTTTTTTTAAGGTATATTAAGAGGCAGGAGGAATACAAGTTTATGATACGTATCGAAAACCTTAGTGTCTCCTACAAAGAAACGTTGGCACTTAAGGATATTTCACTAGTGCTCCAAGGACCAACAATTACCGGAATCATTGGTCCAAACGGTGCTGGGAAATCAACATTATTAAAAGGTATGCTGGGAATTATCCCACATCAAGGTCAGGCATTTCTCGATGACAAGGAAGTTAAAAAATCCTTACACCGAATTGCCTATGTCGAACAAAAAATCAATATCGACTACAACTTTCCCATCAAGGTCAAGGAATGTGTCTCGTTAGGACTCTTTCCCTCTATCCCTCTCTTTCACAGTTTAAAGGCTAAACATTGGAAGAAAGTGCAAGAAGCCCTTGAAATCGTCGGTCTAGCTGACTATGCTGAACGGCAAATCAGTCAACTGTCTGGAGGTCAATTCCAGCGGGTCTTGATTGCCAGATGTTTGGTGCAGGAAGCCGACTATATCCTCT
>NZ_DXLC01000063.1:0-2691 GCF_019414905.1 Streptococcus sp.
AAAGTCTGCAAGATTCCCCTTAGATTGATTTTCAGGTGTTTTTGGGCAAATTCCTGCCACAAGACAACTTGTTCTCGGCTGAGATTACTCTTACTTGCCCTACATTTTGGTGCTAGATTTTCACCTTTAAACTGTAGATGAGCTACAAACTGCCCCTCTCCCTTAAAATGATGAGGATACATCCGAGACGTTTCTGGCAGGTCAATACCAGCTACCATTCCATTGATATGCTCTACTGGCAGCAAATCAAAATCATACTCTTCCAGCAACCAATTGACAATCTCTTCGTTTTCTTCAGGTGCCCAGGTACAGGTTGAATAAACCAAGCGACCACCTTCAGCTAGCATGGTTACTGCATCTTCCAGAATTTCTCTTTGCAAACTAGCACATTGACTTGGATAATCTAAGCTCCAATAGTTCATAGCATCAGGTTGCTTACGGAACATCCCTTCCCCTGAGCAAGGGGCATCAAGGACAATGAGGTCAAAATAGCCCTTAAAAACCTTGGCCAAGCGGTCAGCAGATTCATTGGTCACCACAACATTTGTCGCTCCAAAGCGCTCCATGTTTTCTACTAAAATCTTGGCCCGTTTGCTTGAAATTTCATTGGAAACAAGGAGTCCCTCCCCTGCTAGATAGGCTGCTAATTGAGTGGATTTACCTCCCGGTGCAGCTGCCAAGTCCAAAACCTTCATACCAGGACTGGGCTGGGCTACCTGAGCAACCATCTGAGCAGCGGGTTCTTGCGAATAAACTAAACCTGTAGCATGCTCAGGCGATTTCCCTGAAACCTTCCCATAATGACCCCAAGGAGTTTGAGGAATGGCATCAGGAAAGGAAACTGGCGCTTCTTTTAAAGGATTGACCCGAAAGGCCGAAACCGCTTCCTCCTCAAAAGAGGCAAGAAAATCTCTTGCCTCATCTCCTAGTATCTCTTCATATTTTTCAACAAATCCTTCTGGAAATTGCATTTAAGTTCTTTTCCTTTCGTAAATATAGGACTGAATTTCCTCCTGCATCTCAAGAGGTAGCATCATGACCGGTTGTCTGGTTTGAAAATCAAGCGGTTGACCAGAAAGGGTCACAATCCGATAGCCCAGACTTTCCCCTAAAATACTAGCTGCAGCATAATCCCATGGTTGCAGATAGGTGACATAGGTCAATAAATGCCCTGACAAAATCTTGGCAAAACTAATGGCCGCACTCCCATAGACACGTACACCGAGTACAGCCCGACTCAAATCAGCCAGCCCCCATTCGTTGGTTTCCAACATACCACTATTCCCTGCAATGAGAAAATCTCCAAGTGGTTTTGCTTTAAAAGGAGCTAGGGGCTTATCGTTTCGACAAACTGAAAAGGCTCCACCACCATGGTAACAATCCCCTTTGACCACATCATAAATCAGACCAAACTGTCCCTGACCATTTTCAAAATAAGCCATCATGACAGCAAAATCTTCCTGCTGGGCGACAAAATTATTGGTACCATCAATGGGATCAATGACCCAAGCCTTGCCCTCTTGAACCGAGGCTCGCAAACAGCCTTCTTCAGCGCAAATCTTATCCTCAGGATAACGGGACAAAATCTCGCTAACCAAGAGTTCCTGAACTTCCTTGTCCAGTCTGGTCACCAAATCTGTTGGAGAGGACTTGGTCTCAACGCACAAGTCTTCCTGCATATGGTCAAGGATGTACTGGCCTGCTTTCTTAATTAGCTCTTTGGCAAATTCAAATTTACTTTCCAAGAGAAATCTTTCCTTTCCCTTTTTCCTTGGCAGCCTGAACTGCTCGGTAAAGCGAATAGCCACTCACTGTTTCAAATTCTCGTCCCAAACGTTTTTCTTCACTCTTGTTTGGCACGACCTCCTTGAACCCCTTATAAGAGTCCAGTAACTTTTTAGCCTCTACCTTGCCTTCATAGGCAGCTTCAACATCATTAAAAAAAGAAAGCACTGAAGCAAGTTCTTCAGTGCTCCACGACAAATCTAGTGGGTAACTATACTGTTTGTTCATTAACTAATACCAGCTCTCATTCTTGCTTCTTTTAGTTCTTGCTTACGGTAACTACGAGGGAGAAAAGCACGAATCTCATCTTCATTAAAACCGATCTGCATACGTTTGGCATCAATAATAATGGGACGACGCAAAAGACTAGGATACTGCTCAATCAAATGAAGCAATTCTGATACCGAAATACTTTCTACATCAATATCTAATTTTTGAAAAATTTTTGAACGAGTTGAAATGATGTCATCAGTACCATTTTCGGTCAAGGAAAGAATATGTTGCAATTCTTTTCTTGTTAAAGGACTGGTCATAATATTGTGCTCCTCAAAGGGCACCTTATGTTTTTCTAACCAGGCCTTTGCCTTACGACATGAAGTACAGCTCGGTGATAGGAATAGTGTAATCATGCTTTTCTCTTCTTATCTATACTTTGCTACCTCTATTATACAAAAAAATAAAGCGCTTGACTAGATATTTTTAGAAAAAAAGCCTATTTTTTCAAGAAAAATAGACTGTTTGCGAACGATTAATACATTTCTGAATTAGTTAATTCACTCTTAACGATAGTTTCGAATTACACACCTAATTTATACATGTGAAATAAGAACATCTTTCGTTTCACTTCCTACGACTTTTTAGGTAAAGATAGCTAAAGAAGCTTTCATAGAGGGCAAAAAAGAGGAG
>NZ_DXLC01000063.1:2791-6280 GCF_019414905.1 Streptococcus sp.
GAGCATAGAGCTCCAAAAGGTCAGTTTAGTTTTCATCAAAATCCCACTCCGCAAGACTAGAAACCACATGAGTCGGTGCGATTGGCAAGTCTGCCACTTCTTCTGCCTTGGTAAAACCTGTTGTCACCAAGAGCGTTGGAATGCCATTGTCAATCCCTGCTCGAATATCAGTTAGGTAATTGTCTCCGACCATGATTAACTCTTCACGTTCCAAACCTAAGTGCTCAACCGCCTTGTCCATAATAATGGCATTTGGTTTTCCAATATAAACAGGCTTCACTCGTGTTGCTACTTCAAGAAGCGTAATCAGTGAACCAGCACCTGGCAAAAGACCGCGTTCTGTCGGGATGTTGAGGTCAGGATTGGTTCCGATAAAATGAGCTCCCTTTTGGATAGCAAGAGTTGCTGTCGCAAATTTTTCATAATCAACTTGCCAGTCCAGGCCTACTACCACATAGGCAGGATTTTCCTTGTCTTCGACATAACCAGCCGCCTTGATGGCTTCCTTGAGCCCTGCTTCTCCGATGACATAGACCGTCTTTTCAAGCCCCAAGTCATTCATATAGTCGATAGTGGCCAAAGTCGCTGTGTAGACAGTCGATAGGGGCGTATCGATATTAAAATTCTGAGCCAACATTTCTTGAACACTCTCTGGAGTACGGGTTGTATTGTTGGTCACAAAGAGATAGGGAATGTCCCGCTTTTGCAATTCATGGATAAAAGCCTCCCCTGCTGGGATTCTGTCTTTACCCTTATAAATAGTTCCGTCTAAATCAATTAAATAGCCTTTATATTTCATATTTTCTCTAATCCTTTTTCATTTCTTGCCAAGTAATCATAGCTTGGGCATTGGTAGCCCCGTCGCTTGTAATCTCATGCTTGCTTTCCAGTCCAGTCCGTTCAACAGACGATGTAATAACCCCACCTGGTCGAACTTCCTTGACATACTTGAGGTTGATTCTCTTGGGAATATATTGGGTCAAAAAGTCCGCTCCCATGACCTCAAAAATCCAGTCCAGATACTTACTGTTATTAACATGACCATTCATATCCAAGTCGTAAAAACGGACATGGTAATCCTTGCTGATTGGCTCGTTCAAGGACTCATACTTTGGTCCGCGGATAAGTTTTTTATCAAAATCAGACTGGTAAGGAGCCACAATCTCAGGTTCGACAGCATGGACTTTTCGACTATCTCGGTCCATCAGAACAAAAGTCGCTATCATGTGGATGAGTTCCTGACCTGCTTCATCATAAATGGTAAAGCGACGATAGCAAAAGAGTCGATTGTAGCTCAGGGCTTCCGTTTCGATGGTAATTTCTTCCGCAAAACGAGGCAAACGAACCACCTCAATATCATATTCTGTGATAATCCAGACCAGATTATGCTCTTCTAAAATGGCCTTATCACTAACTCCCAGTTCAATCGACTGCATCCCTGAAACTTGTAGGGATAGCAAAATCACATCTGGAAGTTTGATATGACCGTTCATATCAGCCATATCAAAAGGAATTTTCATTTTCATTTGATAAGTTAAGCCCATCATTCTACTCCAAAATAAATCGTTCTGCTACGGTGTCTCCTAAAAAGAGACCTCTCTTTGTCATGCGAACTTGGTCGCCCTCTATTTGCATGAGACCTTGTTGAACCAAGTCTCTGACAATTTCTCCATAAAGTCCATCAAAAGACTGTCCAAATTTTTCCTCAAATCGCGCCATAGAAACTCCTGATTTCTTGCGGAGTCCCAGAAACATCTCTTCTTCCATTCGCTCTTTTTGACTCAGGTGTTCTTCTGTGATACGCGCATTACCTTCCTCAACTGCACTAAGATAATGACGAATCGGACCATGATTTTTATAGCGCACTCCATTGACATAACCAGATGCCCCAGCACCGATGCCATAGTACTCAGCATTGTCCCAGTACATAAGATTGTGACGACTTTCAAAACCAGGCTTGGAGAAATTGGAAATCTCATAATGCTCAAAACCAGCTCGCTCCAGCTCTGCTATGATATACTCAAACATCTCAGCTTCCAGTTCCTCCTTAGGTAGAGGCAATTTCCCTCGTCGCATCCGGTTCATAAAGACCGTGTGGTTTTCTAAAATCAAGCTATACAAACTCATATGGGGAATATCTAGTCCAATGGCCTTAGCCACATTGTCCTTAACTTGCTCCATGGTCTGACCAGGCAACGCATAAATCAAATCGATGGAGATGTTGTCAAAACCAGCCAGTTTAAGGCGGTCAATATTTTCATAAATATCCTTCTCCAAATGACTGCGCCCAATTTTTTTCAGCATCTTGTCATCAAAGGTCTGCACACCTAGCGAAACACGATTGACAGCCGAGTTTTTCAAAACAGCAATCTTATCCGCATCCAAGTCGCCTGGATTAGCTTCAATGGTCAACTCTTCCAAGGCAGACAAGTCCAAGTTTTTAGTCAAGCCATTCAATAACACCTCCAGTTGCGGAGCTGATAAAGCTGTCGGTGTCCCACCACCGATATAGAGGGTTCTCAACTTTTGAATATCATAAGATTGAAACTCTTCTAACAGATGTTCCAAATAACTATCTACTGGCTGATTTTTGATGAAAACCTTTGAAAAGTCACAATAATAACAAATTTGAGTACAAAACGGGATGTGTACATAGGCTGACGTTGGTTTTTTCTGCATAGTAATTATTATACCACAAAAGCGAACAATACTTAGAATTCCGTTTAACAAAATCCTAGCATTGTTCGCTTTCTTTATCTAAACATTCTTTTTATTTTATGGATAACACAACTATCAGAATCAATCTAGTTCGTTGTTAAAACACAAAAGAATGAATGTTCATCTGACTAAATTTTTAGTCTTCTTTTTTCTTGCGAGCTACAAGTCCAAATCCACTCAATAGCCCAAGAAGTCCTAGAGATGCAAGAGCAGCATTTGATTCTGTTCCTGTATTTGGCAATACATTTTGAGAATCATTTGACTTAGCTCCATTATCAACAGTAGTCTTAGCATCTACCTGATCTGCATTCGGAGCAACTGTATTTGGAGTTGGAGTAGCTGGTGCTGGTTTATCTTGACCAGAATCTCCATTAGTATCAGGTTTGACTGGCATATCAGGTGTCACTGGTGCAACTGGATTTGTATCTGTTGATGGTGTGACTTTACCTGGTGTTGTTACATCAGGAACTTCAACTGTTGGTTGACCTGGTTCTGTAATCTTAGCTGTACCTGGAACTTTACCGTCTGGTAGGTCACTGTTTGGTACTGTACCTTTACCGTCTTCACCGATTGTTACTGTGATTGGGTTACCATCTTTACCTGGGATTTCTACCTTAGTTCCTGGTGGGTAGGTTGAGCCATCTGGTTTCTTAGGTGTTACTGTAACGTCACCTGTCTTAGGATCTTGTTCCAACTCTACTGTTGGTGTCTTACGTGCTGGTGTTGTTACATCCACTGGTTGTGATGGTTTCTTGTTAGGTTCTGTTACTG
>NZ_DXLC01000064.1:0-15075 GCF_019414905.1 Streptococcus sp.
GACTACAACGGTGGGCACGTTTTTCCTGCTGCTATTTCCTTGGGAACTTACGGTGCAGCTCGTAAGCGTGATGACCAAGTCTTACGTTTCTACTCAGCTAACTTTGAGGAAAAGGGTATCATCGAAGTGCCTCTCGCTGACCTCAAGTTTGAAAAAGAGCACAATTGGACCAATTATCCAAAAGGAGTTCTTCATTTCTTGCAAGAAGCTGGGCACGTGATTGATAAAGGTTTTGATTTTTATGTTTATGGGAATATCCCAAATGGTGCTGGATTATCTTCTTCAGCATCCCTTGAACTCTTGACAGGAGTCGTGGCTGAGCATCTCTTTGATTTAAAACTAGACCGTTTGGATTTGGTTAAAATCGGAAAACAAACAGAAAACAACTTTATCGGCGTCAACTCTGGTATCATGGACCAATTTGCTATCGGTATGGGTGCAGACCAACGTGCTATTTACCTAGATACTAACACTTTAGAGTATGATTTGGTGCCACTTGATTTGAAGGACAATGTTGTTGTTATCATGAACACTAATAAACGCCGTGAATTGGCGGACTCTAAATACAATGAACGTCGTGCTGAGTGTGAAAAAGCAGTGGAAGAATTGCAAGCAGCTTTAGATATTCAGACCTTGGGTGAATTGGATGAGTGGGCCTTTGACCAATACAGCTATCTGATTAAAGATGAAAATCGTTTGAAACGTGCTCGCCATGCTGTGCTTGAAAACCAACGTACCCTTAAAGCGCAAGCAGCCCTTCAAGCAGGAGATTTGAAAACATTTGGTCGTTTGATGAATGCGTCACACGTTTCTCTGGAGCATGATTATGAAGTAACTGGCTTGGAATTGGATACCCTTGTTCACACAGCTTGGGCACAAGAAGGAGTTCTCGGTGCTCGTATGACAGGGGCAGGTTTTGGTGGCTGTGCCATTGCCTTGGTGCAAAAAAATACTGTTGAGGCCTTTAAGGAAGCTGTTGGCAAACACTACGAAGAAGTAGTTGGCTACACTCCAAGTTTCTATATCGCTGAAGTTGCAGGTGGCACTCGCGTCCTTGACTAGTCAAAAGGAGGCTCTATAGTGACCTTAGTAGATAAATTTGTAACACATGTTATTACTGAAAGTTCGTTTGAGGAAATGGATCGAATCTACCTGACTAATCGTGTTTTGGCACGAGTGGGAGATGGTGTTTTGGAAGTTGAGACCAATCTGGATAAATTGATTGACCTCAAGGACCAGCTGGTTGAGGAAGCCGTTCGATTAGAGACGATTGAGGATAGTCAGACTGCGCGTGAAATCCTTGGTGCTGAACTGATGGACTTGGTGACTCCTTGTCCGAGTCAGGTCAATCGTGACTTTTGGGAAACCTATGCCCACTCTCCTGAGCAAGCGATAGAGGATTTTTACCAACTCAGTCAGAAAAATGACTACATCAAACTCAAGGCCATTGCTAAAAATATTGCTTATCGTGTTCCATCTGATTACGGAGAGCTTGAAATTACCATCAACCTCTCTAAGCCTGAAAAGGATCCCAAAGAGATTGCGGCAGCCAAGTTGGTGCAAGCTAGCAATTATCCCCAGTGTCAGCTTTGTCTAGAGAATGAAGGCTACCATGGTCGGGTTAACCACCCAGCTCGCAGTAATCATCGCATTATCCGTTTTGAAATGGCTGGTCAGGAGTGGGGTTTCCAGTATTCACCTTATGCCTACTTTAATGAGCATTGTATCTTTTTAGATGGTCAGCATCGTCCCATGGCCATTAGCCGTCAGAGCTTTGAGCGTCTGTTGGCTATCGTAGAGCAGTTTCCAGGATATTTTGCTGGCTCTAATGCCGACCTGCCGATTGTGGGGGGCTCTATTCTAACTCATGATCACTATCAGGGAGGCCGTCATGTATTTCCTATGGAATTGGCTCCTTTGCAAAAGACCTTTCAATTTGCTGGTTTTGAGCAGGTTAAGGCTGGGATTGTCAAGTGGCCAATGTCAGTGTTGCGTTTGACTTCGGATTCCAAAGAGGATTTGATTAACTTAGCTGATAAGATCTTGCAGATTTGGCGCCAGTATTCAGATCCTGCAGTGCAGATTTTGGCAGAAACAGACGGGACACCACATCACACTATCACACCTATTGCCCGTAAACGCGATGGCCAGTTTGAGTTGGACTTGGTCTTGAGAGACAATCAGACTTCAGCAGAACATCCTGATGGCATCTATCATCCTCACAAGGATGTCCAACATATCAAGAAGGAAAATATTGGCTTGATTGAGGTCATGGGCTTGGCAATCTTGCCACCACGTCTGAAAGAAGAAGTGGAGCAAGTCGCTAGCTATCTTGTAGGAGAAGCTGTCTCAGTTGTCGATTATCATCAGGAATGGGCAGACCAACTCAAAGCCCAACATCCAGATCTAGCGGATAAAGAAAGAGCCCTTGAAATCGTTAAGGACTCTGTGGGTGCTATCTTTGCGCGTGTACTTGAGGACGCAGGAGTCTACAAGCAGACAGAGCAAGGACAGGCAGCCTTTATGCGCTTTGTGGAGCAGGTCGGAATTTTACCAGGCTAGGAGCTTTCTCCTTGCACAGTCCTATAAAAAGTAGTATCATAGTGTCGTTTGAACTATCAGGAGGAAACGATGAAAGACTTTCATTTTGACGCTATATCTGCCTTTGAAAATTACGAAATTGAACAAATGAGAGATGGTCATGTTGTGGTGACGACAAAAGTAGTGGATTCGTCTCTCAACTACTATGGCAATGCTCATGGTGGCTATCTCTTTACTCTCTGTGACCAGATCAGTGGTTTGGTGGTTATCTCGCTGGGGCTTGATGGAGTGACACTCCAATCTTCTATCAACTACCTCAAAGCAGGAAAACTCGACGATGTATTGACAATAAAAGGAGAATGTGTCCATCAAGGTCGCACAACCTGTGTCGTGGATGTCGATATCACCAATCAAGAAGGCAGAAATGTCTGCAAGTCAACCTTTACCATGTTTGTCACAGGTCAACGGTCAGAAGACAGACAGGTAAGGATATAGATAACTAAAAAAGAGGTTCACACCTCTTTTTCTTATTTCTTTTTATGATTTAATACAGCATTGAGGACAATGGCGAGGAGGCTGGCTACGACGATTCCGTTTGAGAAGAACATTTGGAAGGCTGTCGGCATGCTGACAAAGAGATTACTGTTGTTGAGTCCGACACCTGCAGCGATTGAAACAGCTGCGATAAGGAAGTTATGTTCATTGTTAGCAAAGTCAACACGAGCGAGGATTTGCATCCCTTGAATAGATACAAAACCAAACATCACCAGCATAGCACCACCGAGGACAGGGCTCGGAATGATTTGGGCAAGGGCACCAAACTTAGGAAGGAGTCCAAGGAGAACCAGGAAACCAGCTGCGTAGTAGATTGGCAGGCGAGTCTTGATACCTGATAATTTAACCAAACCAACGTTTTGTGAAAATCCTGTGTAAGGGAAGGTGTTAAAGATTCCTCCGAGAAGTACGGCCAAACCTTCTGCGCGGTAACCGTTGCGAAGGCGCGTGCTGTTGATTGGATCTTTTGTGATATCAGACAAGGCCAGATAAACACCAGTAGACTCAACCATAGACACCGTTGCGATGATACACATCATGACAATAGATGAGATTTCAAAGGTTGGCATCCCAAAGTAGAGTGGAGTTGGGACATGGACAAGTGGTGCTGCCGCAACAGGAGAGAAGTCCACCAACCCCATGCTAGCAGCAATGGCAGTTCCAACAACCAAACCAATCAAAATAGAGATAGACTTGATAAATCCTTTGGTAAAGATGTTAATCAAGAGGATAATCAAAACAGTGATAGCTGCAAGCAAGAGACTTTGACCAGTTGGCTCTGGAACGTTATTTCCCATATTTCCAATAGCGACAGGGATCAAGGTTAAACCAATCGTAGTAATAACAGATCCTGTTACGATAGATGGGAAGAGATTGGCTACTTTTGAGAAGATGCCTGACACAAGAACAACGTAAATCCCTGATGCGATAAGGGCACCAAACATAGCACCACTACCATGGCTTTGCCCAATCATAATCAAGGGAGCGACGGATTGGAAGGCAACTCCGAGAACGACTGGTAGACCAATTCCAAAGTATTTGTTGAGTTGGAGTTGGAGGAAGGTTGCCACCCCACACATGAAGATATCTGTGGAAATCAGGTAGGTCAACTGCTCAGTTGAATAGCCAAGAGCTGTCGCAATCATGATGGGAACCAGGATGGATCCTGAGTACATGGCTAGTAAGTGCTGCAAGCCAAGAACGGCTGCTTGCGAGTGTTTTTCTTGAGTTTGCATTAGAGATCTGCCTCCTTAAATACGACTTGACCATTTTCAAAACGATCCAAGCGAGCGAGTGATAAAACAGGATAGCCTGCTTTTTCAAGCAAATCACGGCCATCTTGGAAGGATTTTTCAATCACAATACCGATAGCTTCGACTGTGGCACCAGCTTGTTCGATGATTTGAATCAAGCCTTTGGCAGCTTGGCCATTAGCAAGGAAATCATCGATAATCAAGACCTTGTCTTCTGGTGAGAGGAATTTTCCAGCGATAGAAACGGTGCTGGTTACCTGCTTGGTAAAGGAGTAAACTTCGGCAGTTAAGATACCTTCGTTCATAGTGATGTTTTTAGCTTTTTTAGCGAAAATCATGGGAACGTTTAAGGCTTCAGCTGTAAAAACGGCTGGGGCAATACCTGACGCTTCAATAGTTACGACCTTGGTAATACCAGTAGAAGCAAACTTTTCCGCAAAAACCTTACCAATTTCTCTCATTAGGCTAAAGTCAACTTGGTGGGTTAAAAAGGAATCCACCTTGAGGATGTTATCACCCAAGATATGCCCATCCTTGAGGATGCGCTCTTCTAATAATTTCATAAGACCTCCTAAAGTCTAAAAGATGCTTCATTTGCTTGTTTAGAGTTTCTAGTAAGAAATTGAAAAAGGACCTACTTAATCTCTAAGCAAGTCCCCAAAATAGGCATGGCAAAAACGACCATACCTTACTTCTGACTTACTTATTGTTAGGTGTTCCGGCACCTTGTAGAAACGTCGTGCCAATTCACGACATAAACAAGTAAAACGATATTCAATTTTAAATAGGCTTGAGCCAATGTTTTTATTTTACACTAAATAACTTTAGAAATCAAATATTTTGTTAGTGTTTTTGTTTGAAAAACGAACAAATATAATAAAAATGGGCAAAAATTAACTTATTGGCTAACATTTAGAAGGTTTTTCCATCATAAAAGGCATATTATCAAGATTTTTCAAGACTTGACAATATGCCTTTTTCTGATTTGAAAGATTTTTTCTATTGTCTATTCGCTAAATCTTAAAAAATAGCCATCTGGATCCAAAACTGCAAATTCGTGAGGGTAAATAAAGCTATCTTCCACTCGAAATTCTCTTTTGGTCAGGGGACGATGGATAGGATAGTCAGCTTCCAGCAGTTTTTGGTGGAGCTGAGGAACATCTGCAATGCCAAAGGAAATATTGACACCGCGCCCGAAAGGATAGGTCAGCTGAGCTAATTCTTTTACGCTGCCTTCTTCTAGCATAAGTTGGCAGTCTTCAAGCGAGAGGAAGAGAAATTTCTCCTCTGGACGCTCGTATTCGACAGAGAATCCTAGCAGGTTGCAGTAGAAGTGGCGTGATTTTTCGATGTCAGATACTACAAATTCAGGAATGACAGCTTGATAGTCCATTCGTTTTCTCCTTAGAGTTCAATCTCCATGACAATAGGTGTATGGTCTTGGCGAGCTCCCGAGTCGATCATATCAGACTTAGTCACCTTGTTAGCGATGCGGTTACTTGTGAGCCAGTAGTCAATTCTCCAGCCAGTATTATTGATTTTAGAGGTCTTGCTGCGCTGTGCCCACCAAGTGTAGCGTTCTGGAACATCGCCGTGAATGTGGCGGAAGGTGTCCGTAAATCCAGTTGCCAAGAGGTTGGTAAATCCAGCACGCTCCTCGTCGGTAAATCCAGGTGAACGGCGGTTGCTAGCAGGATTTGCAAGGTCGATTTCATTGTGGGCTACGTTGTAGTCACCAGTTGGAAGAACTGGTTTTTCTTTGTCTAGTTCAGCCAAGTACTCTGCATATTTGATGTCCCAGATTTGACGTTCTTCCAAGCGTTTGAGTCCATCACCAGCATTTGGTGTGTAAACTTGGGTCACGAAAAATTCATCAAATTCCAAGGTGATGATGCGACCTTCCAAGTCCATGGTAGAAGGAGCACCGATTTCTGGGAAAGTGACAGTGGGTGTGAGATCTTTCTTATAGAGGAACATAGTACCAGCATAGCCTTTGCGGGCAGGCTCTTGGGAAGAACGCCAGGTGTTTTCGTAGCCTGGGAAGAGTTCTTCTAAAACTTCTAGGTGTTTTTTTGTTGGGCCCTTGGCAGAAAGCTTGGTTTCTTGGATAGCAATGATATCAGCATTTTCTGCCACAAGGGTTTGTAGGACTTCTTGGGACAATTTGGCACGAGCTGAGTCACTAGTTAGGGCAGCATTGAGGGAATCAATATTCCATGAGATAAGTTTCATAAAGTTACCTTTTTCATTCAGATTATAGATTTTATTATACCAAAAAAAGGTCCATTTCCCCAACGTATGGCTTGAAAAATCACTCTCTTTCGTTTATAATTAAGAATGATTTTATGAAAGGGAGTGAAAATAAATGAAATTTTACTCATATGACTATGTACTTAGCCAAATCAGTCAGCAAAATGGCATCATGATTGGCTTTGGGATTGTGCTCCTAGCTATCACAGGATTTTTTGCTTTTAAGGCTTATCGTGATAAAAAGGGAACTAAGTTTCGTGAATTGGTCATGATTTTGGCCTTGACTTTGGTAGCCATGCTTTTGGTAACAATCTCAAAATACCAGACCAATCAAGCCTCTAACAATCAATTTCAAACTTCCCTTCATTTCATAGAGGTCATTTCTAAAGACTTGGGAGTGGATAAATCAGAAGTTTATGTCAATACTTCAGCTGCCACTGATGGAGCACTTATCAAGGTAGGTTCAAATTTCTATCGTGCCATGAACGGGAGCCAACCAGACAAGTATCTTTTAGAGAAATTAGAATTGCATCAAACAGACGCTATTGAATTGGTGGAGGTAAACAAATGACACTCAACTACATGGAAATTTTAATCAAACTGGCCTTGGGTCTTTTCTCGCTTGTTTTTGTTATCAATGTGACAGGAAAGGGGAATCTAGCACCTAACTCTGCTACAGATCAAATTCAGAACTATGTTCTCGGTGGTATCATTGGTGGGGTGATTTACAATAGTTCTATCAGTATTCTCCAGTATGCAGTGATTTTGATGATGTGGACGATTTTGGTCTTGACCCTCAAATGGCTCAATAACAATGTTCGTTTTGTCAAACGCTTGATTGATGGTAAACCGACTCTGCTCATCAAAAATGGGCAGATTGACCCAGAAGCCTGTCGTTCAGTTGGTTTGTCTGCGGCAGATGTTGCTCTCAAACTTCGTAGCCAAGGAATTTTCCAGATGAAGCAAGTTAAACGAGCTGTGCAAGAGCAAAATGGCCAACTCATCGTGGTCCAAATGGGAGATGAAAATCCTAAGTATCCAGTTGTGACTGACGGTGTGATCCAAGTAGATGTTTTGGAATCGATTGGTCGTAGCGAAGAGTGGTTGCTTGATAACCTCAACAAGCAAGGACATGACAATGTAGCTAATATCTTTATCGCTGAGTATGACAAGGGTGCCGTTACAGTCGTAACCTATGAATAAGAAAAACCTGGGGTCTTGGCCTCAGGTTTCTATTTGCAATCAGAAAGGGATTTTATGTCCATTATTCAAAAACTTTGGTGGTTTTTCAAGTTAGAAAAACGCCGTTATCTAGTCGGAATTGTGGCCCTGGTCTTGGTTTCCGTCCTTAATCTCATTCCCCCCATGGTCATGGGGCGGGTCATTGATGCTATCACATCGGGACAATTAACCCAGCAGGACCTCCTTCTTGACTTATTTTATTTGCTTCTTGCGGCTTTTGGGATGTACTATCTGCGTTATGTTTGGCGTATGTATATCCTTGGAACTTCCTACCGTTTGGGGCAGATTATGCGGTCTCGCTTGTTTGAGCATTTCACAAAAATGTCTCCAGCCTTTTATCAGACCTATCGGACGGGGGACCTGATGGCGCACGCAACCAATGATATCAATGCCTTGACTCGTCTCGCAGGTGGCGGTGTCATGTCAGCGGTTGATGCCTCTATCACGGCTCTAGTGACTTTGCTGACCATGCTCTTTAGCATTTCCTGGCAGATGACTCTGGTTGCCATTTTGCCCCTACCTTTCATGGCTTATGCAACTAGTCGTTTAGGCAGAAAGACTCACAAGGCTTTTGGCGAATCGCAAGCTGCCTTTTCTGAACTCAATAACAAGGTACAGGAGTCCGTATCAGGTATCAAAGTGACCAAGTCTTTCGGTTATCAGGCGGATGAGCTCAAGTCCTTTCAGGCAGTCAATGAATTGACCTTCCAAAAGAACCTGCAAACCATGAAATACGATAGTCTCTTTGACCCTATGGTTCTCTTGTTTGTTGGTTCGTCCTATGTGTTAACCCTCTTGGTAGGTTCCTTGATGGTTCAGAAAGGGCAGATTACGGTTGGAAATCTGGTTACCTTTATCAGCTATTTGGATATGCTGGTTTGGCCTCTTATGGCCATCGGCTTCCTCTTTAATATTACCCAGCGAGGGAAGGTTTCCTACCAGCGGATTGAGGAACTGTTGTCTCAGGAATCACCTGTACAAGACTCTGAGTTTCCTTTAGAGGGCATTGAAAATGGGCGATTGGAGTACGCCATTGATAGCTTTGCCTTTGAAGATGAAGAGACACTGACGGATATTCACTTTAGTCTAGAAAAAGGGCAAACATTGGGCTTGGTCGGGCAGACAGGCTCTGGGAAAACATCTTTGATCAAGCTCCTCTTGCGTGAATACGATGTGGACAAGGGTGCCATTTATCTAAATGGTCAAGATATTCGGGACTATCGTCTGACAGACCTTCGTAGTCTTATGGGCTATGTTCCCCAAGACCAGTTTCTCTTTGCGACCTCTATCTTAGACAATATTCGCTTTGGGAATCCTGATTTACCACTTTCAGCGGTCGAGGAAGCGACTAAGCTAGCCCAAGTTTACCACGACATTGTAGTCATGCCTCAGGGATTTGATACGCTGATTGGTGAAAAGGGAGTCAGTCTTTCTGGTGGTCAAAAGCAGCGTCTGGCCATGAGTAGGGCTATGATTTTAGACCCTGATATCTTGATTTTAGATGATTCTTTGTCGGCTGTAGATGCTAAGACAGAGTATGCCATTATTGACAATCTTAAGGAAACGCGTCGGGAAAAGACAACCATTATCACAGCGCATCGCCTCAGTGCAGTTGTTCATGCAGATCTGATCTTGGTTCTACAAAATGGTCAAATTATCGAACGGGGTACGCATGAAGATCTGCTAGCCATGGATGGCTGGTATGCCCAAACCTACCAGTCTCAGCAGTTGGAAATGAAAGGAGAAGAAGATGCAGAATAAGAAAGAACAATGGGTTGTATTGAAGCGCTTGATGTCCTATCTTAAGCCCTATGGACTCCTGACCTTTTTGGCACTCAGTTTTCTACTAGCGACTACGGTCATTAAAAGTGTCATTCCCCTTGTGGCTTCCCACTTTATCGACCAGTATCTCAGCAATCTCAACCAACTCGCTGTGACCGTTTTGCTGGCCTACTATGGCCTTTATATCCTACAAACTCTGGTCCAGTATGTCGGCAATCTTCTCTTTGCGCGCGTGTCTTACAGTATTGTTAGAGATATTCGTCGAGATGCCTTTGCCAATATGGAAAAGCTGGGTATGTCTTATTTTGACAAGACGCCAGCAGGATCTATCGTCTCTCGTTTGACAAATGACACCGAGACTATTAGTGATATGTTTTCGGGGATATTATCCAGCTTTATCTCAGCAGTTTTCATCTTTCTGACAACCCTTTATACCATGTTGGTGTTGGATTTTCGTTTGACAGCTTTGGTCTTGCTCTTTCTCCCCTTGATTTTCATTTTGGTCAATCTCTATCGGAAAAAATCAGTGAAAATCATTGTGAAAACCAGAAGTCTCTTGTCAGATATCAATAGCAAGCTGGCAGAGAATATCGAGGGAATCAGAATAATCCAGGCCTTTAATCAAGAGAAGCGTCTGCAGTCAGAGTTTGATGAAATCAACCAAGAACACTTAGTCTATGCCAACCGTTCTGTAGCCTTGGATGCCCTCTTTTTGAGACCTGCCATGAGTTTGCTGAAACTCTTAGGTTATGCGGTCTTGATGGCTTATTTTGGCTATCGTGGCCTTTATCTGGGAATAACAGCAGGGACCATGTATGCCTTTATCCAGTATATCAATCGCCTCTTTGATCCCTTGATTGAGGTGACGCAAAACTTTTCAACTCTTCAAACCTCTATGGTTTCTGCAGGCCGTGTATTTGCCTTGATTGACGAGAGAACCTATGAGCCTCTTCAAGAAAATGGACAGGCCGTGATCAAAGAAGGCAATATCCGTTTTGAACATGTATGTTTCTCTTATGATGGCAAACATCCGATTCTGGATGACATTTCCTTCTCCGTTAATAAGGGTGAAACCATTGCCTTTGTGGGTCATACAGGTTCTGGAAAATCGTCTATTATCAATGTCCTCATGCGCTTTTATGAATTTCAGTCAGGCCTAGTTCTCTTGGATGATGTGGATATTAGGAATTACAGTCAGGAAGAACTGAGAAAAAATATTGGGCTGGTCTTGCAGGAACCCTTCCTCTATCATGGAACAATCAAGTCCAATATCGCCATGTACCAAGAAATCAGTGATGAGCAGGTCCAGACTGCAGCTAGCTTCGTGGATGCAGATTCCTTTATTCAAGAACTTCCGCAGGGTTATGATTCCCCTGTTTCCGAGCGTGGTTTGAGTTTTTCAACTGGACAGCGTCAGCTTCTTGCCTTTGCCAGAACAGTTGCTAGTCAGCCTAAAATCTTGATTTTGGATGAAGCGACAGCCAATATTGACTCTGAAACAGAAAGCTTGGTTCAAGCTTCTCTGGCGAAGATGAGACAGGGGCGGACAACCATTGCCATTGCCCACCGCCTTTCTACCATCCAAGACGCCAACTGCATCTATGTTTTGGACAAGGGGCGCATTATCGAGAGTGGAACCCATGAGGAACTCTTGGCCTTGGGAGGAACCTATCACAAGATGTATAGTTTGCAGGCAGGGGCCATGGCCTAATACTCTTTGAAAATCTCTTCAAACCATGTCAGCTTTATCTGCAACTTCAAAGCTGTGTATAGAGCAGTTTGCGGCGAGCTTCCTAGTTTGCTCTTTGATTTTCATTGAGCATAAGAAGGAAATCCTTCAAATTACAGATTTCTTTCACCGCCTTTTCCATTTTGTGGTATAATGAAAAATGTTGACAAATAGTATAATAAAAACAAAGGAGAAACAGCATGCTGAAATGGGAAGACTTGCCCGTGGAAATGAAATCAAGCGAGGTTGAGTCTTACTACCAGCTTGTCTCTAAAAGGAAGGGTTCGCTGATTTTCAAGCGTTGGCTGGACTGGGTTCTAGCCGTAGTCTTGCTGATTCTGACCTCTCCTATCTTTCTCATCTTGAGCATTTGGATCAAGTTGGATAGCAAGGGGCCAGTGATTTACAAGCAAGAGCGCGTGACCCAGTACAATCGATCTTTCAAGATTTGGAAGTTCCGTACCATGGTGACAGATGCAGACAAAAAAGGAAGTCTGGTGACTTCTGCTAACGATAGCCGAATTACCAAGGTTGGCAATTTCATCCGCCGTGTGCGTTTGGATGAACTGCCTCAGTTGGTCAATGTCCTTAAAGGCGAAATGTCCTTTGTTGGTACACGACCTGAAGTGCCACGCTACACAGAGCAGTATAGCCCTGAAATGATGGCAACCTTGCTTTTGCCAGCAGGGATTACCTCTCCAGCCAGCATCAACTACAAGGATGAGGACACTATCATCAGTCAAATGACGGAGAAAGGTCTGTCGGTTGACCAAGCCTATGTCGAACACGTCCTTCCTGAAAAGATGCGCTATAACCTCGCCTATCTCCGAGAGTTTAGTTTCCTTGGAGACATCAAAATCATGTTTCAAACCGTGTTTGAAGTGCTAAAATAAAGTAGTCATGAGAAAATGAGTACAGATAAAAGGAGCAAATCAATGCCAAATTACAATATTCCATTTTCACCACCCGATATTACGGAAGCAGAAATTGCTGAAGTAGCGGATACCCTGCGTTCTGGTTGGATCACAACAGGTCCTAAGACCAAAGAATTGGAGCGTCGCTTGTCTCAATACACACAGACACCTAAGACTGTCTGCCTAAACTCTGCGACTGCCGCTCTTGAGTTGATTTTGCGCGTCTTGGAAGTGGGACCTGGTGATGAAGTCATCGTTCCAGCCATGACCTATACAGCTTCATGTAGTGTCATCACTCACGTGGGAGCAACACCAGTCATGGTTGATATCCAAGAAGATACGTTTGAGATGGACTATGATCTGCTAGAGCAAGCCATCACTGAAAAGACCAAGGTGATCATTCCGGTAGAACTTGCAGGGATTGTTTGCGACTATGACCGTTTGTTCCAAGCAGTGGAGAAGAAACGTGACCTCTTTACTGCTTCAAGCAAGTGGCAAAAAGCCTTTAACCGTATCGTGATTGTTTCTGATAGTGCTCATGCTTTGGGGTCTACTTATAAAGGACAGCCAGCTGGTTCTATTGCTGACTTTACTTCCTTCTCATTCCACGCCGTTAAGAACTTTACAACGGCCGAAGGTGGGAGTGCGACTTGGAAAGCCAATCCAGCGATTGACGACGAAGAAATGTACAAGGAATTCCAAATCCTTTCTCTTCATGGTCAAACTAAGGATGCTCTTGCCAAGATGCAACTGGGCTCATGGGAATACGATATCGTGACACCAGCCTACAAGTGCAACATGACCGATATCATGGCATCGCTTGGTTTGGTGCAATTGGACCGTTACTCTGGTTTGTTGCAACGTCGTAAGGACATTGTGGACCGCTATGATCGTGGCTTTGCAGGTTCTCGCATCCATCCATTGGCACACAAGACTGAAACTGTCGAATCTTCACGTCACCTCTACATTACCCATGTAGAAGGAGCAAACTTAGAAGAACGCAATCTTATCATCCAAGAATTGGCCAAAGCAGGAATTGCAAGTAACGTCCACTACAAACCGCTTCCGCTCTTGACAGCCTATAAGAATCTTGGTTTTGACATGGCGAACTATCCTAAGGCCTATGCCTTCTTTGAAAATGAAATTACCCTTCCTCTTCATACTAAATTAAGTGATGAAGAAGTGGACTATATCATTGAGACTTTCAAAACAGTTTCTGAAAAAGTGCTAGCTTCATCAAAAAAATGACAAACTACAGTCAAGTAATAGTGATTCTGTTTCTAAAAAGTCTAATTGAGTGTAAAACTGTTGTTTTCAATTGAAAGTCCTATAGTAAAATGAAATAAAAACAGGACAAATCAATCAGGATAGTCAAATTAATTTCTAGCAATATTTTAGAAGCAAAGGTGTACTCTTATAGTTTCAATATACTGTATGGTTTGAAATGAGATGTGAGCAATTTGGTGTAGCATTTAGAATTTTTATTAGGCATCATTTAGAAAATGTAGTGTCTTGTTCTAGTTTTCAATTCACCCTATTTTTTGAAAGACGCGAGTTTCCACGAATGAGGTTGTGGAAACTCGCGTCTTTCTTTTTTGTTTTCAGAATATTGTTCAAAGTTTTGAGACTATTTTTCATGTTCTAGTCATTCTTTTGAAATAATCTATAAAACACGTGTCTACAATGATCTATATGTCCTATTCCAGTATTTTAGAAGAACTGCGTCTATTTTTATAGAGCTTGAATCTAGCTTTTATAGAAAATCTATTTAAGAAATATATTGTATTGTTTTGATTTCAATCCGCTATATGAACGATATTCATGTAAATATACCTGGTGAATGCTTGCATGACAAGATATTTGTTCTTGTATTTATAAATTAGTATTTTACGAGATATCAACATGCTTTAAATACAGTGAATAGGATATTTTTATGTTCAAGCTAAGAAAGATAGTAATCACTTTTGAATGGAAGGTTAAAGAATTATTAGAAGTATGGTTAGATATAGTAAAATGAACCAAAAATAGTACACAATGTGGTATAATCTTCTTATGGCATATTCAATAGATTTTCGTAAAAAAGTTCTCTCTTATTGTGAGCGAACAGGTAGTATAACAGAAGCATCACACGTTTTCCAAATCTCACGTAATACCATTTATGGCTGGTTAAAGCTAAAAGAGAAAACAGGAGAGCTAAACCATCAAGTAAAAGGAACAAAACCAAGAAAGGTTGATAGAGATAGACTTAAAAACTATCTTACTGACAATCCAGACGCTTATTTGACTGAAATAGCTGCTGAATTTGATTGTCATCCAACTACTATCCACTATGCTCTCAAAGCTATGGGGTACACTCGAAAAAAAAGAACCACACCTACTATGAACAAGACCCAGAAAAAGTAGCTTTATTTCTTAAGAATTTTAATAGTTTAAAGCACCTAGCACCTGTTTATATTGATGAAACAGGATTCGATACTTATTTTTATCGAGAATATGGTCGCTCTTTAAAAGGTCAGATAATAAGAGGTAAAGTATCTGGAAGAAGATATCAGAGGATTTCTTTGGTTGCAGGGCTAACAAATGGTGAGTTAATCGCTCCAATGACTTACGAAGAGACGATGACGAGCGACTTTTTTGAAGCTTGGTTTCAGAAGTTTCTCTTACCAACATTAAACACACCATCAGTTATTATTATGGATAATGCAAGATTCCATAGAATGGGTAAGCTAGAGCTCTTATGTGAAGAATTTGGGCATAAACTTTTACCACTTCCTCCCTACTCACCTGAGTACAATCCTATTGAGAAAAC
>NZ_DXLC01000065.1:0-2650 GCF_019414905.1 Streptococcus sp.
TTTTTGACCATGCATAGAAGCACGACGGAGAAGACGGCGAAGGACATAACCACGACCTTCATTTCCTGGAAGAGCGCCATCACCGATGGCAAATGACAAAGAACGAATGTGGTCAGCGATAACCTTAAAGCTCATGTTATCGCCATCTTGGTCATAAACCTTACCAGACAATTTCTCCACTTCACGAATGATTGGCATGAAGAGGTCTGTTTCAAAGTTAGTCTTAGCCCCTTGGATAACTGCCACCAAACGCTCCAAACCTGCGCCCGTATCAATGTTCTTGTGTGGCAATTCCTTGTATTCGCTACGAGGAACAGTAGGGTCTGCATTAAATTGTGACAAAACGATGTTCCAGATTTCGATATAGCGGTCGTTTTCAATATCTTCTGCAAGAAGGCGAAGACCGATATTTTCTGGGTCAAAAGCTTCTCCACGGTCAAAGAAGATTTCTGTATCTGGTCCAGAAGGTCCTGCACCGATTTCCCAGAAGTTGTCTTCGATCGGGATCAAGTGACTTGGGTCCACTCCTACTTCAATCCAGCGGTTGTAAGAATCTTTATCATCTGGATAGTAGGTCATATAAAGTTTTTCAGCAGGGAAATCAAACCATTCTGGGCTTGTCAAAAGCTCATAAGCCCAAGTGATAGCTTCATCACGGAAGTAATCCCCGATAGAGAAGTTCCCCAACATTTCAAACATGGTATGGTGACGAGCAGTCTTCCCTACGTTTTCAATATCGTTGGTACGGATAGCCTTTTGGGCATTGGTAATACGTGGATTTTCAGGGATAATAGTCCCGTCAAAGTATTTCTTAAGGGTTGCTACCCCAGAGTTGATCCACAAAAGAGTTGGGTCATTTACAGGAACCAAGCTCACTGATGGTTCTACTGAGTGACCTTTGGTCGCCCAGAAATCAAGCCACATTTGGCGTACTTGTGCACTAGATAGTTGTTTCATATTATCTCCTTATTTACTTGTTTAATGTGATTGGCTTTCCAGCATTTCCACATAGTCAATCGCGACACAGAGGGAAATGACTAGGTCTGCATAAGCGTCCTCAAGAACCGTTACGGTATAGGTAGAGGTCAGATGGAAGAGTTCCTTCTTAATTTCCGCAATCAGCTGATCGCGATCATCCAGCAATTTGAAATTCAAATCCCAGATATTGCCCTCGATACGAAGACCTAGATTATCAAACTCATACTTATCTCGCCAGAAGGTCAACTTCTTGCGAATGACAAAACTCGAGCCATCCTGAAGTTGAATTTCAAAACGAGGAAGCAAGGTCAAGATTTCTTTACTGATCTGACTGACTTGTTCACCATTAGCATCATAGATGGTAAAAGTTTTGGGAATCTTAAAAAATGATCCCTCTACCTGATAGGCGATTTCTCCCCTGTCATCCTTGATAGCGAAGCGTTCGCCTCCAAGACGAAACTTTTGTTTGACAAGAAATGTTTTCATCAACACCTCCAAAAATCAAAAGACAAGCTCATATCACGAAGGGCGAAAAACCGCGGTACCACCTTCATTCAATGAACTTGTCATTCTCTTGTTCTTATGCAATTGTATGATTGAGTAGCATGATTTTCTAGCTTAGATGGCTCGCAGCACCGCCATTTCTCTGGACTAAGACAACTGAAAATCAATTCTCAACTTTCTTATTATAACGTTTTTTTAAGCTTGCGTCAACTGGAAATCATCTCCATTGAATCAGACCAATTTCCTGTATCTTTGATTACTCTTTCAGAATATATTTTTTCTTACTGCCATCACTCTTTTTATCCCAACTTTTATCCCAAAGTTTCGAATTGCTAAATATAGCTACGCAAATATTTGCAAATATAAAGTTTCCTATCACCAAATATATAGACTCAGTTGTTAGGTATTGTCAATCCAAACCATCCTTTAAATGGAATAGTATAGCTGTTTGATTAAAAGTCAAAAAGGTTGACCAAAAACTTTTTTTGAAAAAAGTAGACATTTTTATTATTTGTTGCCGCTTTCTGTAAGGTTAAGCTTAGTATACTACTGGGCAAGCAAATAAGCAACTAGAATAGAAAAAGATATGGCTGTAAAAACTGACTTCTATTAAAAAACGAACCAGCTTGACTGATTCGTTTTATGACTTCTAACTCCTACTTCCGATACATTTTAAACTGTAGGAAGAGGTCGCTATATTTACCTGTCCATTTATGGTCAAATTTCTCATAAACTTCTAGGTGTTTCATAGTTTCAGCATCTGGATAGAAGGCTTTATCTTCTTTTTTCTCCTCTGGGAGCAGTTCCTTAGCTGGTAGGTTTGGTGTTGAATAGCCGACATACTCCGCATTTTTAAGAGCATTTTCAGGTTTCAACATAAAGTTGATAAAGGCATAGGCTGCATCTTGGTTTTTGACTGTTTTGGGAATGACCATATTGTCAAACCAAAGGTTGCTGGCCTCAGTCGGTACTACATAGCGTAGATTTTCATTTTTTTCTAGCATTTGGCTGGCTTCACCAGAGAAGGTCACACCGATAGCAGCGTTGTTCTGAATCATGTAACCCTTCATCTCGTCTGCCACAATGGCCTTGATATTTGGAGTCAGTTTATAGAGCTTATCTACCGTTTCTTCCAACTGCTGAGGATCCTTAGAGTTAAGACTGTAAC
>NZ_DXLC01000066.1:0-3585 GCF_019414905.1 Streptococcus sp.
CGTGCACGTTTTTGTTCTGTTAAAGCCATTTTATACCTCTTTTACTATTAATTGATCATATAGAGCTTGATAGTTGGCCATGTTGACATGACCAGTCATTTTTTCTTGAGCATTGAGCATACCAAGGACATTTGCCTTGATGAGTAATTCTGAATCCGATTCTTTGTGAAGAAGTCCTGAAGAAATTCCTGCCACAGTAGAGTCTCCAGATCCAACAGGGTTGACTACCTGGATTCTAGGAATATCTACCTTGTAGAAAGTGTCACCATGTTTGGCAAAGGCACCGTTGGCACCAAGTGAAACGATAATCCATTCAATACCTGCAAACAAAGATTCTTGAAGGACTTCTTTTAATTCATCCAAATTCTCAGAAACTTCTCTTCCTAGAAGCTGGGACAATTCCTCATTATTTGGTTTGATGACTGTTGGTTTATGTGGTGATTCAAGAACTGCCTGAAGAGCCGCACCAGAGCAGTCCAAGACTACAGGCTTGCCAGCTTGATTAGCAAGTTCTACCAAGCTCGCATAGTAATCAACCGGAAGGCCAGCTGGCAGACTACCTGAGATAGCTACTACTTCAACTGACTCTAGGAGATTTTTAAAATGTTCCAAAAAGTCTTGACCTTCCTGTTCCAATACTTCAGGACCTTTTTCAAGAACTTCTGTTTGGTTATCTCCGTGAAGAATAGCGATACAGTTACGAGTTTCTCCCTGAATAGAAAAGAAATCTTTCTTTACTTGATCATCGATATGTTCAACCAAAAACTCACCAAGTTTGCCACCCACTAAACCAGTAGCAAGAACAGAATCTCCAAATTCTGAAAGTACTCGAGTAACATTGAGGCCCTTACCACCAGCCGTTTTGGTTACATCTACCACACGATTGACAGTATCAATCTTCAACTCATCCAAAGGATAGGAAATATCGATGGACGGGTTCATTGTGACTGTTAAAATCATAGGTCACCTCTTAGTCGTGGTATTCTCCGCGATCCCATTTTTCAAGGAATTCAGTGAAGAAGTTTGCATCTGTTTGTTGAGCATTGTGACTTTCAAGGTGTTCAATTTTCGCAATCAATTTCTTGTTTTCTTCAGATGGTTTGTATTCAGCATGGATGAAAGCTTCGATGATATCACACATGAGCAATTCACCAGTAATCTTACCACCAAAACCGATAACGTTAGCGTTCAATTCTTCTTTAGCATAAAGGGCTGTTGTCATATCACGAACCAAGGCAGAACGAACACCAGGAACTTTATTTACAGCGTTGTTGATACCAACACCAGTACCACAGATACATACTCCAAGATCAGCTTGACCGCTAGTTACAGCTTCCCCTACTTTTTTACCAAAGATTGGGTAGTGAGTACGTGTATGGTCATATGTACCAAAGTCAATGACTTCATATCCTTTTGATTTCAAAAATTCTGAAACCGCCATTTTTTCATCTGTTACGATGTGGTCACATCCAATTGCAATTCTCATTAGTTATTCCCTCCGATTAATTATATAAATCTAATATCATTTATCCCTACTCAAAAAAAATCAAGATTAGCTTAGGAAGCGAGCTGCAAGCATAACTGAGGTTAGCTAAAGTGAGCTGACAACAGATTATCTTGATTTTTGAAGAGTATTAGCACATTTTGTTCAACATATCGACCCTAATTTGGTGACGTCCACCATCGTATTTCCCGTTAACAAATCCTTTAGCGATGTTTTTAGCCAATTCATCACCAACAAGTTGTGCACCCATAGTGATCATACGTGAGTTGTTGTGGCCACGAGTCATATAAGCTGAACGTTCGTCAGATACTTCTGCAGCGACCATTCCTTTGATCTTAGTTGCAACCATAAATGGACCAGCTCCATAAGCATCAATCACGATACCAAGGTTTTGTTCTTCTTTGTTTACTTCTGCAGCAACAGCAAGAGTCACATCGACAAAGTCTTGACCTTCAGCTGTAACATCCACAACGTGGAAGTTTTCTTTTTCCAAGAAGTCTTTCACAACTTCTTTCAATCTCAAACCTGCAGCATCTGCACCGATAACAATAGACATATTGTATACTCCTTTTTATTTTTCTAGGCTAGTAAAACCTTTTATAGTTAGCAGTTTAGCTACAAAAAGCTTTCTAGCAGTTTATTGACAAATTGGATTGAATGAGATGAATGACACCTTATTCAAGTTTAGGAAACCAGTTCCCTAGAAATAATCTTTCTCCACGAAATAGAATATAACAAGCGATTATTTGTTTGTTACAAACATCATTTGTTGCTTACAAACATAATATACTCCTATTTCTTGAAAAAGTCAACAGTTAATGTTTGTTTTTGTGTTTTTTAACTAAAAAATTTCGATGTCAAAACCAATTTGATCCACTTGACCAGGTTCTAGGAGACGAACATTCTTCTTATCTTCTAGATGATTTCCTTCTTCAAGGGATGTTGACAAGCCAGACCACGGTTCAAAAGCAATGAAAGGGCCTTTATTCAAAGTTGACCAGATGATGAGATTTGGAAACTCTGCAAAGTGCACTTTCAATCCCTTATCATGTTTACGAGAACGAAGGGCAATTGTTCTAGATTGCAATTCATCTAAGGTGACTGCATCCGTGCTGAAAAGATCATAATTAAGATCTAATTCTTTTTGACCCTCTAGCCATGGACTTCTATCTTGAAAATCCAGCATACCCGTTTCTGGGAAAGGACGTGGAACAGAGCAAGTCTCTTCTTTCTCAAACTCTAAATAATAATCTTCATAGACTTCATCATCAAGCAGAGGACAATTAAATCCTGGATGTCCACCAATAAAGTAAGGCATGACCTTGCTAGTTTCTTTATTGAAAATCTTGTATTGGGTCCGTACTGTCTTACCAGTAAGGATATAAGTGATTTCTAGACGGAAATGATAAGGATAGTTTTGATAGCTATTCTCATCGTCTTCAATTGCAAAAGTTACACTCTTGTCTGTCTGTTCAACTAATTCAAATTCTTTCTTACGAACCAAACCATGACGAGGAATCTTTCCTTGGCTTTCTTGTCCCTTCTCATCTATATAGAGTGCTGTATCCTCTCTCAATGAACCACAGATGGGGAATAGAACAGGAGCTTGTCCACTCCAATAAGTGGCATCCCCTTGCCACAAATACTCAAGTCCCTCAGCATCTTTTATAGAAGAAAGAGACCCACCAAAACTGTTAAATTGAACTCTTAATTGTTCTGATTTTAATTCAATTACCATTATTTTCTCCGATTTCTTGATAGTTTATAAAAAATTAGGCTGTCACTCCTATCAGGAAAATGACAACCTAGCCTTAACAATTTACATTTTATAGGAGCGCATTATTTTGCTCTTGCTGCGTACTCTTCGTTACGTTTGATCATTTGTTTTCTGTACCAAGCAAAGATACCGATATAGAATACAAGGAAGACTACAGCACCAAGGATTGCTTTGATATCACCTGTTGTAGTGTTACCAATTGTCCAACCAAGAAGTTTTTCGATTGGTCCTTCAAGAGTTGAGTGAGTGATCAATTGAGTTTGGCTCACACCTTCTGGGAAGGCACCTACACCTTTAGCAAGTT
>NZ_DXLC01000067.1:0-1811 GCF_019414905.1 Streptococcus sp.
CAGGTGTTGTCAATGAAGTTGGGACAACGGCTGAGTTTCCGACCACCATCTGAATGGCCAAGGCCTCACCAAAGGCACGCGCCATCCCAAAGACCACTGCTGTGAAAATCCCTGAACGCGCTGCCTTCAAGGTCACGCGCCAGATGGTTTGCCAACGAGTGGCCCCCATAGCCAAACTAGCTTCGCGGTAGTGACGAGGCACTGCACGCAAGCTATCGGTTGTCATAAAGGTTACCGTCGGTAAAATCATGACAAAGAGAACGAAAATCCCTGACAAAATCCCAAAACCAGTTCCACCAAAGACACTGCGGACAAAGGGAACTACGACCTGCAAACCGATAAATCCATACACGACTGAAGGAATCCCGACTAGCAATTCAATGGCTGGTTGCAAGATTCTAGCACCTTTTGGTGAGACCTCTGTCATAAAGACTGCCGCACCAATGGCAAAAGGAGTTGCGATAAGGGCTGACAGGATTGTGACAATAAAGGAACCCAAAATCATTGGAAGGGCACCAAATTGTTTACCTGAAGGATTCCAAGTTTGGCCAAATAGGAAATCAAAGATGTTGACCCCATTGACAAAGAAAGTCGACAAACCTTTTTGGGCTACGAAAATCAAAATCATAGCCACAATGATGACAATCAAAGACAGACAGGCAAAGGTCAAGCCTTTTCCTAGTTTCTCTAAACGAGAGTTCTTTGAGGGAGAAAGTAATTTTTTAGCTAATTCTTCTTGATTCATTAGTGACTCCCTTCTAGTGCTGTCACCGTTCCGACAGCATCTTTTTCAACCTTCATTTCCTTGACAGAAATATAGCCCATTCCCTTAACGATTCCGCTTTGCGCTTCATCTGAGAGGACAAAGTTGAGAAATTCTGCCACCAATTCATTAGGTTGACCTAGGGTATACATGTGTTCATAAGACCACAAAGGCCAGTTATTGGTTGTAACATTTTCTGCAATCGGCTCATAGCCATTCAACTTCATGCGTTTAACTGAGTCATCCACATAGGCAAATGCTAGGTAAGAAATGGCTCCTGGTGTCTGGGAAACAATGTTTTTAACCATCCCATTTGAATCCTGTTCTTGACTCTGCACGGCAGATTGGCCATCCATAACAACACTATCAAAGGTTGCACGCGAACCAGAACTTGCTGCACGATTGATAATAGAAATGGCTAGATCTTTCCCCCCAACCTCTTTCCAGTTGGTCACTTGACCTGTGAAGATGCTACGGAGTTGTTCAGTTGTCAGATTTTCAACATCAACTTCCTTGTTCACAATCACTGCCAAGCCCGCCACAGCAACCTTATGGTCCACTAGAGCGGATGCGTTGATACCGTCTTTTTCCTCGGCAAATACGTCTGAATTTCCTACATCAACGGCTCCAGATTGAACCTGAGACAGACCTGTACCAGATCCTCCACCTTGGACGTTGACTGTTTTTCCAACGTGCATAGAGCCAAATTCATCTGCTGCTGCTTCGACCAAGGGCTGAAGAGCCGTTGAGCCAACAGCTGTCATGGATTCCCCACGATCAATCCAGCTAGCACATCCCGCCAAAGAACCTGCCAGCAAAAGAGCCGCAAGGGATAGAGCGAGTTTTTTCCTTTTTTTCACTGTTTTTCTCCTTGAAAATAATGGTGAATGCTGTGAATTTTTTCAACTATTTATTTATGTTTTTCTTTTTTAAAATTGGGAGCCAACTGAAGATGCAAGCTTAATTTTATTAGAAAGTTGCTCAGTTGCTTTCGCCACCAATTTTGACTTAAAATGAAAGACAATTTGAAAAAAATCCATACTTCCAC
>NZ_DXLC01000068.1:0-2179 GCF_019414905.1 Streptococcus sp.
TCTCATTTTTCAGATTTTTTCACACCGTACTATTATACTACAAAATCGGCCTTTTGGGTAATAGAATCTCACTTTTTTTGGTATAATGGTAAGCAATAATGGACTAGAAAGAACAAAGATGCAAGATAAAATTGTCATTCATGGGGCGCGTGCCCATAATTTAAAAAATATTGATGTGGAGATTCCGCGAGACAAGCTGGTTGTTGTGACCGGCTTGTCAGGTTCAGGGAAATCCAGTCTGGCCTTTGATACCCTCTATGCGGAGGGACAACGTCGCTATGTGGAGAGCTTGTCAGCCTATGCTCGTCAGTTTTTGGGAAATATGGAGAAGCCTGATGTAGATGCCATTGATGGTCTCAGCCCAGCTATTTCCATCGACCAGAAAACGACTAGTAAAAACCCTCGCTCGACGGTAGGAACCACGACTGAAATCAATGACTATCTGCGTCTCCTCTACGCGCGTGTGGGGACGCCTTACTGTATCAACGGGCATGGGGCTATCAAGGCTTCTTCTGTGGAGCAGATCGTTGATAGGGTCTTAGAATTGCCAGAACGCCAGCGCCTACAAATCTTAGCACCAGTTATCCGCAAGAAAAAAGGACAGCACAAGAGCGTCATTGAAAAGGTTCAGAAAGATGGTTATGTCCGTGTCCGTGTGGATGGGGAAGTCTATGATGTGACCGAAGTGCCAGAGTTGTCCAAGAGCAAGCAACACAATATTGATGTCGTAGTTGACCGTATTGTCATCAAGGAGGGCATTCGTAGTCGTCTCTTTGATTCCATTGAGGCTGCCCTTCGTATTGCAGAAGGCTATGTCATTATCGACACTATGGACGACTCTGAGTTGCTCTTCTCTGAGCATTATGCCTGTCCAGTTTGTGGCTTTACTGTTCCAGAGTTAGAGCCACGTCTCTTCTCCTTCAATGCTCCTTTTGGTTCTTGTAGTGAGTGTGACGGCTTGGGCATCAAGCTGGAGGTGGATACTGATTTGGTAGTGCCAGATGCCAGCAAAACCTTACGTGAGGGGGCGCTAGCACCTTGGAATCCTATCTCTTCTAACTATTATCCAAATATGCTAGAGCAGGCCATGACGGCCTTTGGAGTGGACATGGATAAGCCTTTTGAGGACTTGTCAGAAGAAGATAAGAACTTGATTCTCTATGGGTCTGATGGCAAGGAATTCCATTTCCACTATGAGAATGAATTTGGTGGCGTGCGCGATATTGACATTCCTTTTGAGGGAGTTGTCAATAATATCAAGCGTCGCTATCACGAGACAAACAGCGATTACACCCGCACCCAGATGCGCCTCTACATGAATGAGCTGACCTGCGGAACCTGTCACGGCTATCGTCTCAATGACCAGGCTTTGTCTGTTCGTGTGGGTGGCCAGCAAGGGCCACATATCGGAGAAATTTCAGACCTGTCTATCGCAGACCACTTGGACTTGGTAAGCCAGTTGACTCTATCTGAAAATGAAGCCATCATTGCTCGTCCCATTCTTAAGGAAATCAAGGATCGTTTGACCTTCCTTAATAACGTGGGTCTTAACTATCTAACCCTGTCACGTTCGGCAGGAACCCTTTCAGGTGGGGAGAGCCAGCGTATTCGCTTGGCGACCCAGATTGGTTCCAACTTATCAGGTGTCCTTTATATCCTGGATGAGCCGTCAATCGGTCTCCACCAGAGAGATAATGACCGCCTGATCGCCAGTCTCAAAAAGATGCGCGACTTGGGTAATACTCTCATAGTAGTGGAACATGACGAAGATACCATGCGTGAGGCTGATTATCTGATTGACGTTGGTCCCGGTGCAGGTGTTTTTGGTGGGGAGATTGTTGCGGCAGGAACCCCTAAACAGGTTGCTCGCAACAGCAAGTCTATCACAGGTCAGTATTTATCAGGCAAACGTGCCATTCCAGTGCCAGAAGAGCGACGTGTCGGAAATGGTCGTTTTATCGAGGTGACGGGAGCGCGTGAGAACAATTTGCAAAATGTCACGGCTCGCTTCCCACTAGGAAAATTCATCGCCGTTACAGGGGTATCTGGCTCAGGGAAATCGACCTTGATCAACAGTATCCTCAAAAAAGCTATTGCCCAGAAGCTCAACCGTAATTCAGACAAACCTGGTAAATTCAAAACCATCACAGGGATTGAGCATGTAGACCGCTTGATTGAC
>NZ_DXLC01000069.1:0-1338 GCF_019414905.1 Streptococcus sp.
TAAAGTTTGAGCTTGTGCTGCCTCGTTTGCACTTCTAAAACCAATTCGCCCCATCCCTGAACAAATTTTAAGATGAACGTTTAATCCTTAAAAGTCTGCCTCTTTAGCTATGAGTTTCTGGATCCATTCCAATCCTGCCACTGTTAAGGTAATGGCATACTCCTTAGCCAATGAAAGAGATTCAACCTCAGATACTCCTAAAATAAGAATCTTCTTAGAAATTCCTGCCTGACGAAGTTCAATGGCTTCATCGATATTAGAAACGCAAAAGCCGTCAACATCATCCTGAATAGCTGTTGCAACAGCTACCGCTCCGTGTCCGTAGGCATTGGCTTTTACAACTGCCCATTTGAGGGTATCTTTGGGAATATGCGCACCCATTTGTTGGATATTGTAGCGGATAGCACCTAGGTCGATGAGGGCCTTGGTTGGTCTATGTGGACTAGTTTTCATAATCTTCCTCCAAAATAACACTAGCTGTCACAAACTGATCTGTATGGCTGATCGATAGCCACACTTTTCCTGAAAACGGGGATTTACTGAAGTAGGGTGCCCCTCTCTCATTGTTCAAGATTTCCAAATCCTGAAAGCCCAACTTACCAATCCCTGTCCCTAGAGCCTTGGAGAAGGCTTCTTTAGCTGACCAACGCCCAGCCAAATACTCGATTTGTCTACGACCTTTGAGACTGGCAAAACGCTCCATTTCCTTGTCTGTCAAGACACGCTGGGCAAAACCTTTTCTTTTTTTTACTGCATTTTGTATAGAAGCTAATGCTTCGATATCAATTCCGTGTCCAACTATCATTTTCGTCAAAAGGAGTTGAGATACCCCCAACTCCATCCTTTTCACTTATTTTGTTAAGGTAGTATAGATTTCTTCTACCAGGGCTACTGTGTTTTCCCATCCTAGACATGGGTCTGTAATAGAGCAACCAAAGATTTCTGGTTGGTTTTGGCGACCATCTGCTAAGTAGGATTCAATCATGAAACCACGAACTGTCTTCTTGATTTTTTCATTCCAGTCACGATTGAGCAGAGCCTGGCGAACGATTCGAACTTGCTCCATATATTGCTTCCCTGAATTATCATGGTTAGTATCAATCATGATAAAGGGATTTTCAAGCCCCATAGACTCGTAACGCCCGATAGCATTTAAGAGAGTTTCATAGTAGAAGTTTGGTTCATTTTTCCCATATTCATTCATAGCTCCACGAAGGATAACGTGAGCTAGGGGATTACCTGAAGTTTCAACTTCTTGTCCATGGTAAAGAAATGTTTGCTTGTTTTGTGCAGCATAGATGGCATTAAACATAACAGACAGATTTCCAGAGGTTGGAT
>NZ_DXLC01000007.1:0-2591 GCF_019414905.1 Streptococcus sp.
ATATATAATTTTAAAGGCATTCGCCACATTCTAGGGCGCCATGAGCAAGGTTGTCTGCATGAAGCTGAAGGTTATGCCAAATCAACTGGAAAGTTGGGTGTTGCCGTCGTCACTAGCGGACCGGGAGCAACAAATGCCATTACAGGGATTGCAGATGCCATGAGCGATAGCGTTCCCCTTTTGGTCTTTACAGGTCAGGTGGCGCGAGCAGGTATTGGGAAGGATGCCTTTCAGGAGGCAGACATTGTGGGAATTACCATGCCAATCACTAAGTACAATTACCAAGTTCGTGAGACAGCTGATATCCCTCGAATCATTACGGAAGCTGTCCATATCGCAACTACAGGACGTCCAGGGCCAGTTGTCATTGACCTACCTAAAGACGTATCTGCTTTAGAAACGGACTTCATCTATTCACCAGAAGTGAACCTACCAAGCTATCAACCAACTCTTGAGCCGAATGATATGCAAATCAAGAAAATCTTGAAGCAATTATCCAAGGCTAAAAAGCCAGTCTTACTAGCTGGTGGTGGAATTAGTTATGCTGAAGCTTCTGCAGAATTAAATGAATTTGCAGAACGCTATCAAATCCCGGTGGTAACCAGTCTTTTGGGACAAGGAACGATTGCAACGAGTCATCCACTCTTCCTTGGAATGGGAGGCATGCACGGGTCATTCGCAGCTAATATTGCCATGACGGAAGCGGACTTTATGATTAGTATTGGTTGTCGTTTCGATGACCGCTTGACGGGGAATCCTAAGACCTTCGCTAAGAATGCTAAGGTTGCCCACATTGATATTGACCCAGCTGAGATTGGCAAGATCATCAGTGCAGATATTCCTGTAGTTGGAGATGCTAAGAAAGCCTTGCAAATGTTGTTGGCTGAACCGACAGTTCATAACAATACTGAGAAATGGATTGAAAAAGTTACTAAAGACAAGAACCGCGTTCGTTCTTATGACAAGAAAGAGCGTGTGGTTCAACCGCAAGCCGTTATTGAACGAATTGGTGAATTGACGAATGGAGATGCCATTGTGGTCACAGACGTTGGTCAACACCAAATGTGGACAGCCCAGTATTATCCCTACCAAAATGAACGTCAGTTAGTGACTTCAGGTGGTTTGGGAACGATGGGATTTGGAATTCCAGCAGCAATCGGTGCTAAAATTGCTAATCCAGATAAGGAAGTAGTCTTGTTTGTTGGGGATGGTGGTTTCCAAATGACTAACCAGGAATTGGCTATTTTGAACATTTACAAGGTGCCAATCAAGGTGGTTATGCTGAACAACCACTCACTTGGAATGGTTCGTCAGTGGCAAGAATCCTTCTATGAAGGTAGAACATCTGAGTCGGTCTTTGATACTCTTCCTGATTTCCAATTGATGGCACAAGCTTACGGTATTAAAAACTATAAGTTTGACAATCCTGAAACCTTGGATCAAGACCTTGAAGTCATCACTGAGGATGTTCCTATGCTAATCGAGGTAGATATTTCTCGTAAGGAACAGGTGCTACCAATGGTACCAGCTGGTAAGAGTAATCATGAGATGTTGGGGGTGAAATTCCATGCGTAGAATGTTAACAGCAAAACTACAAAATCGTTCAGGAGTCCTCAATCGCTTTACTGGTGTTCTGTCTCGTCGTCAGGTTAATATCGAAAGTATCTCTGTTGGAGCAACAGAAGATCCGAATGTATCGCGTATCACCATTATTATTGATGTAGCTTCTCATGATGAAGTGGAGCAAATCATCAAGCAACTCAATCGTCAGATTGATGTGATTCGCATTCGTGATATTACAGACAAGCCTCATTTGGAGCGAGAGGTAATTTTGGTTAAGATGTCAGCGCCAGCTGAGAAGCGCGCTGAGATTCTAGCGATTATTCAACCTTTCCGTGCAACGGTAGTAGACGTAGCACCAAGCTCGATTACCATTCAAATGACAGGAAATGCTGAAAAGAGTGAAGCTCTATTGCGAGTCATTCGACCATACGGTATTCGCAATATCGCTCGTACGGGTGCAACTGGATTTACCCGCGACTAAAAATCCAACTTAAATTTGTTAAACCAGCCTAAAAGGCAATAAATAATAGAAAAGAGAGAAAAACTATGGCAGTTCAAATGGAATACGAAAAAGATGTTAAAGTAGCAGCACTTGACGGTAAAAAAATAGCCGTTATCGGTTATGGTTCACAAGGACATGCGCATGCTCAAAACTTGCGTGATTCAGGTCGTGACGTTATTATCGGTGTACGTCCAGGTAAATCTTTTGACAAAGCAAAAGAAGATGGATTTGACACTTACACAGTAGCAGAAGCTACTAAATTGGCTGACGTTATCATGATTTTGGCACCAGACGAAATCCAACAAGAATTGTACGAAGCAGAAATCGCTCCAAACTTGGAAGCTGGAAACGCAGTTGGATTTGCTCATGGTTTCAATATCCACTTTGAGTTTATCAAAGTTCCTGCAGATGTAGATGTCTTCATGTGTGCTCCTAAAGGACCAGGACACTTGGTACGTCGTACTTATGAAGAAGGATTTGGTGTTCCAGCTCTTTACGCAGTATACCAAGATGCAACAGGAAATGC
>NZ_DXLC01000070.1:0-1208 GCF_019414905.1 Streptococcus sp.
ATGTTTTAATGGGACTAAGTCACACTTTTTTAACGATTCTATGCGGTATTGAATGGAACTTGAGTCTCTTTATTTAATTTCCTCATTTTAATCTCTTCTATCTCGCCACTCATCTCTTCATTTTGACCACTTATCCCCAAAAGCCATTTTTTAAGCGGCTTTTTTGTTAGACTGGTTCTATCAAAAGGAGAGAGAACATGATATTACAAGCTAAAAACATCAGTAAACGATATGGAAATCATTTAGCCGTAAACAATATTCATTTACAGTTTGAAAAGGGAACCTTTAATGCGATTCTAGGACCAAATGGGGCGGGGAAATCAACAACGATTTCCATGTTGATTGGTTTGAAACAACCAACGCAAGGGGAAATCATCTATGAACCAGGTACTAAAATTGGTGTGGTCTTCCAGACTAGTGTTTTGGATGAGATGCTGACTGTTAGGGAAAATCTGGCCATTCGTGCCAGACAGTACAAAGACCTAAAACCAAATCGTGTGTCTGATCTTATTGATCGGCTAGGCCTATCAGCTTTCCAAAAGCAGAAATACGGGACGCTTTCAGGTGGCCAAAAGCGTCGGGTTGACATTGCGCGTGCCCTGCTCTCACAACCAGATATTCTGTTCTTAGACGAACCAACGACAGGTTTGGATATCCAAACCCGAAAGTCTATTTGGGATTTGCTCTATCAATTGCAGAGGGAAGAGGGAATGACTGTTGTTTTGACCACGCATTATCTTGACGAGGCAGATGAAGCTGATCAGATTTATATTGTGGACCATGGGAAAGTGATTGCTCAGGGATCAGCACTAGATATTAAGAGCCAGTATGCAAAAAACATCTTGAAGATTCGTTTCAAGGAGATAGAGCAGATAGAAAGTCTTAAAACTTCGGGAATGTCAGTAGAGCAACAAAGTCAAATGGAGTATGTTTTTCAACCCGAGAGTGAAAGGGAAGCTATTGATTACCTGGCACAAGTTAGAGATAGAATAGCCCATTTTGAGTTTCGTCCAGGGACCATGGATGACGCCTTTATTGCACTTACAGGAAGGGAGGTTCGCTAATGCTAGCTTTACTAAAGCGAAATTTTTTATTGTACTTCAGGAATCGTTCAGGAGTTTTCTTCTCCTTGTTGGGAGCCTTGATTTCCTTTATTCTCTATATTATTTTTCTTCAAAAAAATCTAACAGATGCTTGGGCTCAGCTCC
>NZ_DXLC01000071.1:0-3482 GCF_019414905.1 Streptococcus sp.
TTTGTCCTTTCTCGAGCTTAGCTGACTTCAACCCACTACAGTTGACAAAGAGCCAAAAAAGAAGTAGAGACCTATTATCAACCGAAAGAAATATAAAAAGTCGAGGGATTTCCTCGACCTTTTCATATTATTCTGTTCGTTATTTCTTAATACCAGCCGTTATTAAGCCAGAAGTTTTTAGCGGCTGTCCATGAACCGTAACGTCCTGCAACATAGGCATCTGCTACACGTTCTTGGTTTTCAGCTGAGTAGTCACCGTTCAAGTATGAATCTGTCAATTGGTAACGTCCGATATAACGTCCGTTTGTAGCTGTGTAGCTACCGCCTGATTCTTTTTGAGCGATCCATTCTTTAGCTTCTGCTTCAGATCCGCTTACAGTTGAAGCAACCGTTTCTTCTGCTACTGGAGTTTCCTCCTCTACTTCTGTAGTTTCTGCTGCTGGAACTGAAACAGTTTCATCTTGAGCAGCTGGTGCTGCATAAGTCGTTGAAGCTGGTGCTACTGGCGCTGCTGGACCGTCGATAACCAACTCTTGACCAACATAAATCATATGGATGTTGTCAATGTGGTTGTTTTCTGCCAATTTCTCAACTGTTGTGTTGTGAGTTGCAGCGATTTCTGAAAGTGTATCACCTTCTTTAACAGTGTAAGTTAATGATTCTTGAGCAGATACAAATGATGGAGCAAATACTGCAAACAAGGCAGCTACTCCTGCAAGAGTTGTTTTAATCTTTTTAGTTGTTGATTTCATATTTGAAAATTCTCCTTCTTTCTATATTTCTATGATACCCTTTAAATATTACCGTTTCTTGACACTTTTATGTAGAAATATTACAAAATTATTTTTTATTTCCCGAAATAATGTGTTTTTTGTCATAAAAGATACTATTTTTATGCTATTTGAGGTATTAGAAAGGTTTTCATCCACAATTAAAGTCAAGACCTTTATTCTTTGATATAATAGAGATAAGAATTTTTATAAGGGGAAACTGATGAAATCACTTCGTTTTCAATCTGTCTTTGATATCATCGGACCAGTTATGATTGGCCCATCTAGTAGCCATACCGCTGGTGCTGTTCGTATTGGGAAGATTGTCTCTTCCATTTTTGATGATACTCCGACAGAAGTCGAATTCCAACTTTTTAACTCATTTGCCAAGACCTATCGTGGTCACGGAACAGACCTAGCCCTTGTTGCAGGTATTTTGGGCATGGATACAGATGATCCTGAAATCCCAAACAGCCTGGAAATTGCCCACAAGCGCGGCATCAAGATTGTCTGGACCATTCAGAAAGACAGCAATGCCCCTCACCCAAACACCACTAAAATTACCGTCAAAAATGCCCACAAGACCATCAGCGTGACTGGTATTTCTATCGGTGGAGGGAATATTCAGGTCACCGAACTCAATGGCTTTGCCGTCTCTCTCAATATGAATACACCGACTATCATCATCGTTCATCAAGATATTCCAGGTATGATTGCCCTCGTAACAGAAGCCCTTTCACGCTATGGTATCAATATCGCCCAGATGAATGTTACTCGTGAAAAAGCTGGTGAAAAAGCCATTATGATTATCGAAGTTGACAGTCGCAACTGTGATGAGGCCATCGAAGAAATTCGAAAAATCCCT
This sequence comes from Streptococcus sp., assembly GCF_019414905.1. Taxonomy (GTDB): domain Bacteria; phylum Bacillota; class Bacilli; order Lactobacillales; family Streptococcaceae; genus Streptococcus. The sequence continues at coordinate 1,636 of NZ_DXLC01000071.1, forward strand.
CATCTCCACAATGTCAATTTCTTTAAATAGGAGGAAACATGTTTTATTCTATCAAAGAATTGGTCGAGCAGGCAGAACTGGACTTTCAAGGAAATGTCGCAGAACTCATGATTACAACAGAGTTTGAATTGACTGGTCGCGAACGTGAAGAAGTCCTCCTTCTCATGGAACGCAATCTGGAAGTCATGAAAGCCTCTGTCCAACTTGGCCTCAATGAAAATAAATCTCGTAGTGGCCTGACAGGTGGAGATGCTGCCAAATTGGATCACTACATCAAAAACGGAAAAACTCTGTCAGATTACACGATTCTCTCTGCTGCCCGAAATGCCATTGCAGTCAATGAACACAATGCTAAAATGGGCTTGGTTTGTGCCACTCCGACCGCAGGAAGTGCTGGCTGTCTGCCCTCAGTTCTAACAGCTGCTATTGAAAAATTAGACCTCAGCCACGAACAACAGCTGGATTTCCTCTTTGCTGCCGGTGCCTTTGGACTAGTCATCGCAAACAACGCCTCTATCTCAGGTGCTGAAGGTGGCTGTCAGGCCGAGGTTGGTTCGGCCTCTGCTATGAGTGCTGCTGCCTTGACTCTGGCTGCAGGTGGAACACCTTATCAGGCCAGTCAAGCCATTGCCTTTGTCATTAAAAATATGCTGGGCCTCATCTGTGACCCTGTGGCCGGCTTGGTTGAAGTTCCCTGTGTTAAACGTAATGCCATGGGAGCTAGCTTTGCCTTCATCGCAGCAGACATGGCCCTGGCAGGTATCGAATCTAAAATCCCTGTGGATGAAGTTATCGATGCCATGTACCAAGTGGGTTCAAGCATGCCAACTGCCTTTCGTGAAACAGCTGAAGGTGGACTTGCTGCCACCCCTACTGGTCGTCGCCTCCAAAAAGAAATTTTCGGAGAATAAGCTTATCAAATAGGAGAAACCATGACCTCTATCACAGCTATCTTTTTCGATCTAGATGGAACCCTCGTTGACAGTTCTATCGGGATTCACAATGCCTTTACCCATACCTTTAAGGAACTGGGAGTGCCTAGCCCTGATGCCAAAACGATTCGTGGTTTTATGGGACCGCCCCTCGAAAGTAGTTTTGCGACCTGCCTGCCCAAAGAACAAATCGCTGAGGCTGTGCAGATATACCGTTCTTACTACAAGGCAAAAGGCATCCATGAAGCTCAACTCTTTCCTCAGATTGTAGACTTGCTTGGAGAACTAGCGAGCAAATATCCTCTTTATATCACCACAACAAAAAATACTCCAACCGCTCAAGACATGGCTAAAAATTTGGGAATCTATCATTTCTTTGATGGCATTTATGGTTCCAGCCCTGAAGCACCTCATAAGGCAGATGTCATTCGCCAAGCCTTGCAGACACATCAACTAAGCCATGAACAAGTCATCATCATCGGAGATACCAAGTTTGATATGCTGGGAGCTCAAGAAACAGGCATTCAGAAATTGGCCGTCACTTGGGGATTTGGAGAGCAAGCAGATCTACTAAACTATCAACCTGATTATATCGCCCACAAACCCTTAGAAGTTTTGGAGTATTTTCAATAACATAGACTGGGCGACAACCCCATTTCAGAAGAAAATGAAGTAAGTTTCTACATAACAAAACGCATATTACCAAGTTTTTTGTACTGACCCCAAAAAGTTGGACAAATAATTATTGAAAGGATTTAGTTCTGTACTGCACAGGACTAAGTCCTTTTAGTTTTACCTTAATTCTCTTGTTATTGTAATAATCAATATAGTCTATAATAGCTTGTTCCAATTGATTAAGTGATTTATTTGAAAGCTTCTCTATGCTATATCCTTGTTTTCTAAGTTCATAAATCT
>NZ_DXLC01000072.1:0-2324 GCF_019414905.1 Streptococcus sp.
TCTTCACCTTTGTTTTTCTTAATGATTTCTTCTTGTACTGACTTAGGTACATCTTCGTAGTGGTCAAATACCATCATAAATGTACCACGTCCTTGAGATGCAGAACGAAGAACTGTTGCGTAACCGAACATTTCAGCAAGTGGAACGTAAGCACGAACGATTTGGCTGTTACCATGTGCTTCCATACCATCTACACGTCCACGACGAGCAGTTACGTGCCCCATAACATCACCAAGGTTTTCTTCTGGAACAGTGATTGTTACAAGCATCATTGGCTCAAGGATAGCTGGTTGTGCTGATTTAGCAGCTTCTTTAAGGGCAAGTGAAGCCGCGATCTTGAAGGCAGTTTCAGATGAGTCGACATCGTGGTATGAACCATCGTAAAGCTTAGCTTTAACGTCAACCATTGGGTAACCTGCAAGAACACCGTTAGCCATAGATTCTACCAAACCTTTTTCAACCGCTGGGATAAATTCACGAGGAACCACACCACCGACGATTGCGTTTTCGAATTCGAATCCTTTACCTTCTTCGTTTGGAGTAAATTCAATCCATACATCACCGAATTGACCTTTACCACCAGACTGACGTTTGAAGAATCCACGTGCTTGAGTAGAAGCGCGGAATGTTTCACGGTAAGATACTTGAGGAGCACCTACGTTCGCTTCAACTTTGAACTCACGACGCATACGGTCAACAAGGACGTCAAGGTGAAGCTCACCCATACCAGAGATAACTGTTTCACCAGTTTCAACGTTTGTTTCAACGCGGAATGTTGGATCTTCTTCAGCCAATTTTTGAAGGGCGATACCCATCTTATCTTGGTCAGCTTTAGATTTTGGCTCAACCATCAATTGGATAACTGGTTCTGGAACGTTGATTGACTCAAGGATGATTTTAGCTTTTTCATCTGTCAATGAGTCACCAGTTGTAGTATCTTTCAAACCAACGGCAGCAGCGATATCACCTGAGTAAACAGTGTCGATTTCTTGACGGCTGTTAGCGTGCATTTGAAGGATACGTCCGATACGTTCACGTTTACCTTTAGAAGTGTTTAATACGTAAGAACCTGATTGAAGCACACCTGAGTAAACACGGAAGAATGTCAAACGACCTACGAATGGGTCAGTCATGATCTTGAAAGCAAGAGCTGCAAATGGCTCATCATCAGATGCTGGACGAGTTTCTTCAGCGTCTGTATCTGGGTTAACACCTTTTATTGCTGGGATGTCAAGTGGGCTTGGAAGGTAGTCGATAACCGCATCAAGCATCAATTGAACACCTTTGTTCTTGAAGGCAGAACCACACAATACTGGGAAGAATTCAACGTTGATAGTCGCTTTACGGATACCAGCTTTCAATTCTTCGTTAGTGATTTCTTCACCTTCAAGGTATTTCATCATCAAGTCTTCATCAGTTTCAGCAACTGCTTCAACCAATTTTTCACGGTATTCTTGAGCTTGGTCAAGGTATTCAGCTGGAATATCTTCTTCAAGGATATCTGTACCAAGGTCGTTAGTATAGATTTCAGCTTTCATCTTGATCAAGTCGATGATTCCACGGAAATCATCTTCAGAACCGATTGGCAATTGAATTGGGTGTGCGTTTGCTTGAAGACGATCGTGAAGTGTGCTTACAGAGTATAGGAAGTCAGCACCGATTTTGTCCATTTTGTTGGCAAATACGATACGTGGAACTCCATACTCAGTTGCTTGACGCCAAACTGTTTCAGTTTGAGGCTCAACACCTGATTGTGAGTCAAGAACGGTAACCGCACCATCCAATACACGAAGAGAACGTTGTACTTCGATTGTGAAGTCCACGTGTCCTGGTGTGTCGATGATGTTTACGCGGTGGTTGTTCCATTGAGCTGTTGTCGCAGCAGATGTGATAGTGATACCACGCTCTTGCTCTTGCTCCATCCAGTCCATTTGTGACGCACCTTCGTGAGTTTCACCGATTTTGTGGATTTTACCAGTGTAGTAAAGAATACGCTCAGTAGTTGTTGTTTTACCAGCATCGACGTGAGCCATGATACCGATATTACGAGTTTTTTCAAGTGAAAATTCGCGTGCCATGAGGTTTGTTTCTCCTATTTATTTTTGATTTCTATTCTATTATAACACGATTTTAATAAAAACGGATAGGCAGGACCTACCCGTTCTAAATGTTTTCATGCTATTGTTGGTTTCAACTTGTAGATTTACAAATTGAATCGAACTCGGGCTAAAGTTAATTAGCCGATTTGAGCCGGAACGGGATGCTGTGTGAAAAAGATAAACTTCCTTGTATTCGTCGAATACTGCGTCAGTTTCCTATTTTCA
>NZ_DXLC01000072.1:2424-5520 GCF_019414905.1 Streptococcus sp.
GCACGGTTAGCTTCAGCCATACGGTGAGTGTCTTCACGTTTCTTAACTGCTGCACCAGTGTTGTTAGCAGCATCCAAGATTTCTTTTGCAAGACGGTCTTGCATTGTGTGTTCACCACGAAGACGAGCGATTGTTACCAACCAACGAAGTCCAAGTGTTGTACGACGTTCTGGACGAACTTCAACTGGGACTTGGTAGTTAGAACCACCAACACGGCGTGCACGTACTTCAAGTACAGGCATGATGTTTTCCATAGCTGTTTCAAATACTTCAAGTGCATCGTTGCCAGTAGCTTCTTTGATTTGCTCAAAAGCACCGTAAACGATTGAAGCAGCTGTACCACGTTTACCGTCAAGCATAACGCGGTTGATAAGACGAGTAACTAGTTGTGAATTGTAAAGCGGATCTGGCAATACGTCACGTTTTGGAGCTCTATTTTTACGACTCATTTCTCTTTATCCCCTTTCCTTATGCTTTTGGACGTTTAGTACCGTATTTAGAACGGCCTTGTTTACGATCGTTAACACCTGCAGTATCAAGTGCACCACGGACGATATGGTAACGTACCCCTGGAAGGTCTTTTACACGTCCACCACGAAGAAGCACCACGCTGTGCTCTTGCAAGTTGTGTCCGATACCTGGGATGTAGGCAGTAACTTCGATAAGGTTGCTCAAACGTACACGAGCAAATTTACGAAGGGCTGAGTTAGGTTTTTTAGGTGTCATTGTTCCAACACGAGTTGCAACACCACGTTTTTGTGGTGAAGAAACGTTTGTTTGAACTTTTTTATGACTGTTGTAACCAACGTTCAAAGCTGGTGATTTAGATTTTTCTACTTTTGATTTACGCGGTTTGCGAACCAATTGGTTAATTGTAGGCATCTACATTCTCCTGTGTTTTTTTATTTTTGGTGATGATACACTTGGTGACAGCTATCATCTGTGTGTACTTTTGCAACATTTGTCAGCACGTCCCTGTACACTCTTGAGAGACCAAAAGTAAAAAGTACCGTCTATTATTGTAACAAAATTTTCCCTTGGTTGTCAAGATATTTTTCTTTTTTTATTCTTAATTTTAGCTCTTTTGTAGTGCTCCCCCAAAAAAGAAAAAGGAGGAATCCCACCCTCCTAAAGTTAGTATTGTTCCATTCAATCCCATCAATTTTAACACATAATGTTCAAAAAATATTATATCATCACAACCAACCAGATTCTTTCGCGATATTAGCTGCCTCTGTTCGATTACCTGCATCTAGTTTCGAAAGAATATTGGTGACATAGTTTCGGACGGTTCCGTTTGATAAATAAAGTTGATCTGCAATTTCTTGATTGGATAAACCCTTAGCAATTCCCTCTAAAACAGCAATCTCTTGTTCTGTCAACGGATTGGGATGGGTCATCATGACTTCCATCAACTCTGGAGAATATTCCTTGCGTCCCTCTAACACCGTATGCAAGGTATGCATGAGGTCTGCAATGCTTCTTTCTTTTAATACATAAGCATCTACTCCAGCCTTGACTGCACGTTCAAAGTAACCAGGGCGCTTGAAGGTCGTCACCACAACCACCTTTGTTTCTAAATTTTCTGCTCGTATCCACTCCAAAACTTCAAGACCTGTCTTAACAGGCATTTCTACGTCAAGGATGGCGATATCTACAGACTCCTTTTCAAATAGTTGGATTGCTTCTTGCCCATTCTTGGCTTGTAAGACAGACTCTACATCTGCTTGAAAGGCAAGCAACTGGCACATGGCATCTCGTAACATACTTTGATCTTCTGCAACAAGTAGTTTCATCTTAGTTTCTCTCCTTATAAGGTAGTCGAACCTGCACTTCCGTTGGGTGTTTCTGACTGATTACACTTACTTCTCCTGAAAATGGAAGGACACGATCTCGGACTGTATGGAACTCATCTCCTTTTATAGAAGCGAAGCCACAGCCATCATCACTTACTGTTAGAATGAGTTCCTTCTCTGTCCGTTCTAATTTTAAGTAAGCTTTAGACGCTTGAGCATGTTTGATGATATTGGTTACTAACTCAAGCAAAATCATAGAAGCCGTTGACTCCAATTCCTGAGTTAAGCTAGCTGTATCTAGTTGATTAGCTATTTCCACCTCAATTCCAGCAATTTCTAACATCTTTTTCACAGTCTCTAGTTCGGATGTCAAAGTTCTAGACTTAAGATTTTCCACAATGGTTCGCACTTCACGCATTGATTCTTTGCTAATTTGCTGTATTTCTCTTAATTCCTTTTCCACCTGTGGATAAGCCTCCATCTGAAATAACTGCAAGGCTAAATCTGTCTTGACACTCAGCATAGCAAAGGTATGTCCCAGACTATCATGCAAATCCTGACCGATACGACTACGTTCATTTTCAGCAAGCAATAGATTTATCTGGGCATTTTGCTTAGCCTGAGCTTCTTTCAAATCCTCGACAATACGAATCCGAACCAAGCCAAAAGTCATTAAATCGACAAAAGCAAGAATTACAAGTAGATAGAATAGAAACTCAACTTCGATTCTCTGAAAAATCAACAGTTGGCCCACAACAAGGACTTGAGCAAGAAGAAAAGTCCAGACATGTAAAGACTTTAAACTACGTACGCCAAAATGATAAATTAAGAGATTGGCAAGGAAAAAGAAGAACCAGATATAATTTACACCAACAAAGGCAGTATTCCCAGCTACATAGGCTAGCATAATCACCCAACAGAGCCAGGATAAACGCTGACTCTTGGTGGTTAAAACACCTAAGTAAGCCAAGACAAATAGAATATCAATCAATAAATGCCAGACAGCAAGCTCCCCAGTCACTACAGGAACGATGGGAAAAACCATAAAAATCAAACTGGCCCAAAACATATAATGTATGCTTTTCAGTCTTTCAAGCATTAAGCATTCTCCTTATGACCTTGAAGGTAAATGGTCAAACCAAACAAAACTGCTGAAAAAACAAGTAGATAAACTGTGGCTGATAAATTGATGCCACCCTCGTTTAAGAAGGTCTTGAGCAACTCCATCAACTGATAAGTTGGTAGACACTTCCCGATTGCTTGCATCCAGTCTGGAAATAAAGAGATGGGCATCCAGAGT
>NZ_DXLC01000073.1:0-4209 GCF_019414905.1 Streptococcus sp.
CTCTATTATATCATAAATTTGCACAGGAAGGGTTAAAAATGACTACAGCTTTGGTTTTAGGCTATTCTGCTTTTGATTTGGGTTTGTTTTCTGACAAGGATCCTCGTCTTAAATTGATTAAAAAAGCGATACGTAGGGATTTAGAAGCTATGGCAGAAGATGGGGTGACTTGGCTTGTATTTACCGGGACTTTGGGCTTTGAATATTGGGTTTTAGAGGTTGCTCAGGAGATGAAGACAGAGTACGGTTTCCAGTTGGCTACCATTTTTGCTTTTGAAACTCATGGGGAAAATTGGAATGAAGGCAATCAGATGAAACTGAGTCGCTTTAAGCAGGTAGACTTTGTCAAATATGCCTATCCTCGTTATGGACACAAGGGGCAGTTGAGAGATTATCAGCAGTTTTTACTGGAAAATACGAATAGTTCTTATCTTTTTTATGATGAAGAAAATGAAACGAAATTATCTTATTTTTACCAAAAGATGAAAAATCAAGAGGACTACTTTATAAAGAGATTAACATTTGATCAGCTAAATGAACTTGCTGAAAATTTTTCCGAAAATTGAAGCTTTGACCTTGATTTTTGTTTGGCTTTTTTTATATAATAATACTAGCAAGCGAGAATGGAGAGAGACATGGCAAGTATTATTTTTTCAGCAAAAGATATTTTTGAACAAGAGTTTGGGCGTGAAGTCCGAGGGTATAGTAAGGTAGAAGTTGACGAATTTTTAGACGATGTCATTAAGGATTATGAAACCTATGCTGCCTTGGTCAAGTCACTTCGTCAGGAAATTGCGGAATTGAAGGAAGAACTGGCTCGTAAACCGAAACCTTCACCAGTTCAAGCAGAGCCTATGGAAGCGGCAACTACAAGTTCTATGACGAATTTTGATATTTTGAAACGCCTGAATAGATTGGAAAAAGAAGTTTTTGGTAAACAAATTTTAGATAACTCAGATTTCTAAGTAGTTATTTGAGATGTGCAATTTTTGGATAATCGCGTGAGGAGGGTTGCTTCTCATGAGGAAAGTCCATGCTAGCACAGGCTGTGATGCCTGTAGTGTTTGTGCTAGGCGAAACCATAAGCCTAGGGACGAGAAATCGTTACGGCAGTTGAAATGGCTAAGTCCTTGGATAGGTCAGAGTAGGCTTGAAAGTGCCACAGTGACGGAGTCTTTCTGGAAACGGAGAGAGTGGAACGCGGTAAACCCCTCAAGCTAGCAACCCAAATTTTGGTCGGGGCATGGAGTACGCGGAAACGAACGTAGTATTCTGACTGCTATCAGCTAGAGCTGTTAGTGGTAGACAGATGATTATCGAAGGAAGTGGTCCTAGTCACTTCTGGAACAAAACATGGCTTATAGAAAATTGCATATAGGTTGGGGCTGAGAAATTTTCTCAACCTCATTTTTTAAAGTGGACATATAGAAAGGTCTTGCAAGACTGTAACATGAAAAAAGAATTTAATTTAATTGCAACTGTGGCAGCAGGTCTTGAAGCTGTTGTGGGACGAGAAGTGAGAGAGTTGGGCTACGATTGTCAGGTTGAAAATGGACGTGTTCGTTTTCAAGGAGACGTGAGAGCCATTATCGAAACCAACCTCTGGCTTCGGGCAGCAGACCGTATCAAGATCATCGTAGGAACGTTCCCAGCTAAGACTTTTGAAGAGCTGTTTCAGGGAGTTTTTGCTTTAGATTGGGAAAATTATTTACCACTCGGAGCTCGGTTCCCGATTTCCAAGGCCAAATGTGTTAAATCTAAACTTCACAATGAGCCAAGTGTACAGGCTATTTCTAAGAAAGCTGTTGTCAAGAAATTGCAGAAGCACTATGCTCGCCCAGAAGGTGTTCCTCTGATGGAGAATGGCCCAGAGTTTAAGATTGAGGTCTCTATTCTCAAAGATGTGGCAACTGTCATGATTGATACGACCGGGTCTAGCCTCTTTAAACGTGGTTATCGTACCGAAAAAGGGGGAGCCCCTATCAAGGAAAACATGGCGGCAGCTATTTTACAACTTTCTAACTGGTATCCAGACAAGCCTTTGATTGATCCGACCTGTGGTTCGGGGACTTTCTGTATTGAGGCAGTCATGATTGCTCGAAAGATGGCACCAGGACTTCGTCGCTCCTTTGCATTTGAGGGGTGGAACTGGGTCAGCGATCGCTTGATTCAGGAAGTGCGTACAGCAGCGGCCCAAAAAGTAGACCGTGAGCTTGAACTGGATATTATGGGCTGTGATATTGATGCACGTATGGTGGAAATTGCTAAGGCCAATGCTCAGGCAGCTGGTGTTGCAGGAGATGTTACCTTTAAGCAGATGCGCGTGCAGGATTTACGTTCTGATAAAATCAATGGCGTGATTATCTCCAATCCGCCTTATGGAGAACGTTTATCAGATGATGCAGGAGTTACCAAGCTTTATGCTGAGATGGGGCAAGTATTTGCACCGCTAAAAACTTGGAGTAAGTTTATCCTAACTAGTGATGAAGACTTTGAAAGCAAGTATGGTAGCCAAGCAGACAAGAAGCGTAAGTTATACAACGGAACCTTGAAAGTGGATCTGTATCAATATTTTGGTCAGCGTGTTAAACGCCAAGAGTTAAAATAGAAAGGAATACCCATGAGTAAGAAAAGACGGAATCGTCATAAAAAAGAAGTCCAAGAACCGCGATTTGATTTTGATGAAGCAAAAGAGCTAACAGTTGGTCAAGCTATTCGTAAAAATGAAGAAGTGGAAGCAGGGGTCTTGCCTGAGGATTCCATTTTGGACAAGTATGTTAAACAACATAAAGATGAAATCGAAGCAGATAAGTTTGCGACTCGTCAATACAAAAAAGAGGAGTTAGTCGAAAAAGAAGAATCTGTTACCTCGACTCTTGATGATTTGCTTCAAGAGATTCGTGAGGAGACAGAAGTTGAGTCCTCAGTACCAGAAGATGACTTGAATCAGTTCGATGATTTAGAATTCATACGCGATTCAGAAGTTTCCCCTGTTGAAGAATTTGAGACTGAAGAAGTACAATTGTTTGAAGGGGAAGAGGTTCCAATACTTTCTCGAGTTACGGATAGTGAAGATGGAGAAAGTAAGAAGAAATGGTTGATTTACGGGATCCTAGCAGCGCTAGTGGTTCTTATCCTTGGAACTGCTTATTATGTTTACCGTCAAGTGAATCGCTCAACACAGGAAATCCAAACTTCTCAATCAACGTCCAGTGAGCAGAATATTCAGCCGATTTTAGAAGATTTCAATAGCCAATACGATGCCTTTTATACAGATAGCAATAAAACGGCTTTGAAAAATAGCCAGTTTGATAAACTGAGTCAACTCAAGACCTTGCTTGATAAGCTGGAAGGTAGTCGCGAATATGCGCTTGCAAAATCTAAGTATGATAGCCTAGCAACTCAAATCAAGGCCATTCAAGATGTCAATGCTCAATTTGAGAAGCCAGCTATTGTGGATGGTGTCTTGGATACTAACGCTAAAGCTAAATCAGATGCTAAATTTACAGATATTAAAACTGGAAATACAGAGATTGATAAAGTGCTAGATAAGGCTATCAGTCTTGGTAAGAGTCAGCAAACAAGTACTTCTAGCTCAAGTTCAAGTCAAACTAGCAGTTCAAGTCAAGCAAGTTCAAATGCGACTAGTGAGACAAAACCAAGTAGTTCAAATGAGACTAGAAGTAGTCGCAGTGAAGTCAATATGGGTGTATCAAGTGCAGGAGTTGCTGTTCAAAGAAGTGCTAGTCGTGTTGCCTACAATCAATCTGCTATTGATGATAGTAATAACTCTGCCTGGGATTTTGCGGATGGTGTCTTAGAACAAATTTTAGAGACTTCACGTTCGCGTGGCTATATCACTGGCAACCAATATATCCTTGAACGTGTTAATATCGTTAATGGCAATGGTTATTACAATCTCTACAAGCCAGATGGAACCTATCTCTTTACCCTTAACTGTAAGACAGGATACTTTGTTGGAAATGGTTCTGGACATGCGGATGCTTTGGACTTCTAAGTAGCCGTTACAAAATTCTTTCTTTTCAAAAGTAAAAATGATAAAATAAAACAAATTAAATAAGAGGAGTGTCAAATGACAAAAGCTAACTTTGGTGTCGTAGGTATGGCCGTAATGGGTCGTAACCTTGCCCTTAATATTGAATCTCGTGGTTACACAGTTGCTATCTACAACCGTAGTAAAGAAAAAAC
>NZ_DXLC01000074.1:0-2094 GCF_019414905.1 Streptococcus sp.
CGTGATTTGAAGAAATCCAGTATGTCCGTCGATATTGAAAATAATTATGAACCGCAATACATCAATATCCGAGGAAAAGGTCCTCTCATCAATGACTTGAAAAAAGAAGCTAAAAAAGCTAATAAAGTCTTTCTGGCGAGTGACCCGGACCGTGAAGGAGAAGCGATTTCTTGGCATTTGGCTCATATTCTCAACTTAGATGAGAATGATGCCAACCGTGTGGTCTTCAATGAAATCACCAAGGATGCGGTCAAAAATGCTTTTAAAGAACCGCGTAAGATTGATATGGACTTGGTTGATGCCCAACAGGCTCGTCGTGTCCTAGACCGCTTGGTAGGCTATTCGATTTCGCCTATTTTGTGGAAGAAGGTCAAGAAGGGCTTGTCAGCAGGTCGCGTTCAGTCTATTGCACTTAAGTTAATCATTGACCGTGAGAATGAAATTAATGCCTTCCAGCCAGAAGAATACTGGACAATTGATGCTGTCTTTAAAAAGGGAACCAAGCAATTTCAGGCATCCTTCTATGGAGTAGATGGCAAAAAGCTGAAACTGACTAGCAATGACGAGGTTAAGGAAGTCTTGTCTCGTCTGACTAGTAAAGACTTTTCAGTAGATCAGGTGGATAAGAAAGAGCGCAAACGCAATGCTCCTTTACCCTATACCACTTCATCTATGCAGATGGATGCTGCCAATAAAATCAATTTCCGTACTCGAAAAACCATGATGGTTGCCCAACAGCTCTATGAAGGAATTAATATCGGTTCTGGTGTTCAAGGTTTGATTACCTATATGCGTACCGATTCGACTCGTATCAGTCCTGTAGCGCAAAATGAAGCAGCAAGTTTCATTACGGACCGTTTTGGTAGCAAGTATTCTAAGCATGGTAGCAAGGTCAAAAATGCTTCAGGAGCTCAGGATGCCCACGAGGCTATTCGTCCGTCTAGTGTCTTTAATACACCTGAAAGTATTGCTAAGTATTTGGACAAGGATCAGCTCAAGCTTTATACTCTTATTTGGAATCGTTTTGTAGCGAGTCAGATGACAGCTGCTGTCTTTGATACCATGGCTGTTAAATTGTCTCAAAATGGAGTTCAATTTGCTGCCAATGGTAGTCAGGTTAAGTTTGATGGTTATCTTGCCATTTACAATGATTCTGATAAGAATAAGATGTTACCAGATATGGCTGTTGGAGATGTGGTCAAGCAGGTCAATAGCAAACCAGAGCAACATTTCACTCAACCGCCTGCTCGTTATTCTGAAGCGACACTGATCAAGACCTTGGAGGAAAATGGGGTTGGACGTCCGTCAACCTATGCGCCAACCATTGAAACTATTCAGAAACGTTATTATGTTCGCCTTGCAGCCAAACGTTTTGAACCAACAGAGTTGGGAGAAATTGTTAACAAGCTTATCGTTGAATATTTCCCAGATATCGTAAACGTAACCTTCACAGCTGAAATGGAAGGCAAACTAGATGATGTCGAAGTCGGAAAAGAGCAGTGGCAACGTGTTATAGACGCCTTTTACAAACCATTCTCTAAAGAAGTCGCCAAGGCTGAAGAAGAAATGGAAAAAATCCAGATCAAGGATGAACCAGCTGGATTTGATTGTGAAGCGTGTGGCAGTCCAATGGTTATTAAACTTGGTCGATTTGGTAAGTTCTACGCTTGTAGCAATTTCCCAGATTGCCGTCATACCCAAGCAATCGTGAAAGAAATCGGTGTAGAGTGTCCAAGTTGTCATCAGGGACAAATCATTGAGCGTAAAACAAAACGTAACCGCCTTTTCTATGGTTGCAATCGCTATCCAGAATGTGAATTTACCTCTTGGGACAAGCCTGTTGGTCGTGACTGTCCAAAATGTGGCAACTTCCTCATGGAGAAAAAAGTCCGTGGTGGTGGTAAGCAGGTTGTTTGTAGTAAAGGTGACTACGAGGAGGAAAAGATTAAATAAGAGGAGAGTCCTGAAAGTTAATTTCAGGCTCTTTTGGTTAGAACTTGACAAAATTCATCATTTTATGCGAAACTAGAAGAAGATTATTTTATACTCAATGAAAATCAAAGAGCAAACTAGGAAACTAGCCGCAGGTTGCTC
>NZ_DXLC01000075.1:0-6783 GCF_019414905.1 Streptococcus sp.
CTTTATACTCGCTTTCACAAGATTCCAGATAGTCTTTTAAGGGATTGTAGCTATGTTCTCCAGCCACCACTTCTAAGATATCAGCGATATCCCCTTTTTTATAATCCATCTTATACTTGGTAGCAATATAAGCCCTAATCTCTCTGATAATCAGGTCATCGATTGTACCGCTCAAGGTTCTACCATTTAACTTAATAGACTTGGTAACGTCAATTTCATATGTAAAAGTGTTGTACTGTATCGCCCCTTTTAGTTTACTATCCCCACTCAAAATCTTCTTGAGATTGTCCAAGGTAATGACAAAGCCTTTTCCTTTGGTTTTAGGCGTAAGATTCAGGCTATTGTTTTCCTCGTTAGTCTCCCTTGCTTGGGTCAAGTCCACCACGGTAGGCGGTATTTGATGCTGATTCTCTTCGATGATTTTACTTACAATTTCTTCACTATTCAAAAGCCACCTCCTTATAGAATTTTGTCGCTACTTCTAGGAAATAGCTGGCTAGGTCTTTCCGTTTGACGATTGCTGAAAATAGGTCTACCAACTGACTAAAACTGTAGCCATGGACAAATAGCAAGCGGACAAAAAGTGAAGTCTCATATCTGGTATAAATGCCATTACAAATCAGGTCAAAAACCCAGCCTTTTAACTCCACCCCAAGCCCCTGCCGTTGCTCTGTCAATTTGTTTACCTCTAATTCTTTCAGAATCGTCAGCAAGTCCGAACTGGCCAAAGCTATCTCCAAGTCTCTAATTAATTTCCAACCCTCCACTTGCTCCTTTTCGTCTTTGACAGCCACATACAAACCTTTATAGTGAAAATCCGTCAACGCCTCGCCTATCGGTTCAAAGTAGATGAATTTGAAGTGTTTCCCATTCTTCCAAGCTTGGGTAGGGGTAGACTTGAGAAATCCAAACAAGGCCAATTTGTCACTAGACAAGGTTAACTCTATCACTCTCATTCTCCCACCCCCATAAACTTACGGATGTCGTCCACTTTATAATAAACTTTTCTGCTATCGTCTCCTGGAGGCTGATAATATTTCAGCCCCATGGATTTCCATTTTTGTAAGGTCTTGTATTTTATATCTAACTCTTCCTGTACTTGTTTTGCGGAAATCAACCCAATGGTTCGGGGGGGTATTTTCTCATGGCTTTTTAGGTAACGTTCTAAGGCTTCTAATATTTTTATTTGAATTTCTTCAATCATCCTTTCAAACATATCGTCACCTCCACGGTTTAACCCCTGCAAGCTGAATATATCGCCCATAGTCAGGGCTTAAACTCTCACTAGGCCTTTCTCCCAGTTTCCTGTTTTCTAGCTCCAGTTGGGCGCTCTTTTTGCGGTCTCGATGATTTAGATATATGAGAAGGCCAATCAAAATCACGGTAAAAATAAGCGCCTGTGTATTGCTTATATCTAGTTCGTTCATTTTAAAAGCCCCCTTTTTTGTAAATCAGAAACTACTAAACTTCGTAAATACGTCCAAGTTGAAGCAGTCTCATGAGTAATACCATTACTTAACTTGTTTTCGCTTATGACTTGATTTAAGTAATTGAATAGTAACCAGTCAGGTTTCTTATTGTACATTTCTGTACACTCATCGTCATATTTTTTTAATTCTCCCAGTAAGTTCTCAACATTCTTATTATAAAATTCTTCATGACTCGCTTCCTGCATCTTGTACGCTTCAGATAATTTATAAAAACTTAGCCATAGATTAGTAATTACTGAATTACAATCTTCAACAATTTCCATTGCGCCAATATGATTCTTAGAATTATGCCAATCTGATAAAATATCTAGCTTTTCCTCTACAAGTACCAACTCTTTTTCAAATTCTTTAAAATAATCATTCATATTTTTACCTTTTTCTTTTGGTTTGCCTGTTTCCTATACACGATTAGTACCACTCCAAACGCTGGGCTTTTGCCCCTAGTTGGCGGACGCATGTAGTGATGTTTCGTGGGTAAATACCCACATTTCCGCTAAACAAGTGCTTAGAATCGCCGTGTCAGCACTCGTTTTTCAAAACCTTTTCTAATTGCTTGCCTGCACTTCGGTTTTCTTAGTTTTTCTTCGTTTCGTTTTCGATTTGATCGCCTAATCTTTTCCAGGCTCTATCAAATTCATCACGTTGGATTTCCTTGCTATGTAATTGCCTTGCTAGTTCCATCCCTCGACGCATGAATCTAGCGAAGTGAGTTTTTGCTTCCATCCTAGCCCTCCATCATGTCATAAAGTAGGGCGTAGTGCTTATCTGGGATTCTGTCCAAGGCTTTCAAGCCGTCATGTTCTGCTTTTTGTCTGGTTTCCGCCTTGACTGTGCTATCAAAGGCGATAGAAAAGGCGTTTAGCATTGCCTTATAGCGATCTACGCTCTTCAAATAGCGCCCACGGTCTGACAATTCCTTGTCTTCCAGTTCCTCTTTTACCGAATCGTCCAAGAGTGCGAACTTGGAGTACACCCCTTTTTCTACTTCAAATCCTAGACGCTTGTTTTGTCTCAGATTGTAAAGGTTGACCCTGCAACTCTCCAAGTTGCGATAGCCTAATACTCCAGCGATTTCTTCTAAATTCTTGCCCTCTAATTCGGACAATTTTTCAGCAATATCCTTGAATTTTACTGCTTGATGTTGTTTTCCCATTGTATACCTCATTTTTTGGGTACGCAAAAAGCGCACTCTATTTCTGTGTTTGACAAATAAGAGTACGCATGATAAGATATTTACGTACCTCATTTGTGGTGCATCGCCGTCTATCGTGTTCTGTCGCCAAACAAGTGACACGGTAGGCGGTTTCGTTATGGTTCAGACTTTACAAGCTCAATCCCTCGCATGACTATATCTGTTTTAGTCATGCTTTTCTTTTTGGCAAGTTCTTCTAAATCATTAAAATTCTGTTCAGTCATTTTAATTTTTAGTTGCTTGTTTTTTGGGTTATCACTTTTAGGTCGTCCTAATGTTTTCCCCATTTTTGACCTCTCTTTCTTTCGGGGTACACTTTTATTATATAACGGTGTACCCTTTAAGTCAACCCCTAAACCGAAAAAAATTTAAAATCTTCCCAGCGTACCTTATTTTATTTTCAATGTACTAGCGGAAACCGCTGTATTATGCTATAATCAAGGTATAGAAAAAATATCTATACCTTTAATCTTGTCGCTTGCTTCGGTCGCCAAACTCTCCGCAAGTGACTTTTTTTGTTACCTTTCTTCATGCTTTCTTCCCTGTCTGGGGGCTATAAAGCAAGTCTTTACTTTCGATAAGATCCAGAATCCAGCTGAATCCCTGCTCCATCGTTTCAAGAAATGCGCCCAGGTCTTCACTGTCCAAATCCTCGTAGTTCATACAAAGATATTCGGCTAGTTGTCTGTCTTTCTCAACTAGCTTTTTAAAATCCTTAAAATACTTGGGAATTTCTAACCCCTTAGCATTTGTAACTGTCTTAAAATCGTCGTCCATTGGTTCGCTCCTTTCTAATAATCTTCAGCAAGCCACTGCATGGCTTTTTGGTAAATGCTCGGTTTCACTTCGCCACCGTCTCGGATTTTTCGATAGGTAACTTGTGTAACTCCGATTTCTTCGCCTGCTTGCTTTGCAGTCAATTTCTTGTCTGCCTGCTTTCGGCGAATTGCTTTTGCTTGTGTTGAGGTAATAAGCAATGAAGTTTCTCCTTTCTTTTCTAACATTTTTGTTAGTTCTCCTGTATTCTACTAAATAAAATGTTAGTTGTCAAGAGTTTCTAACATTTTTGTTAAAAAATATTTTTTTATGTTATAATTATCTTGAGGTAATATACAATGAACCAATTACAAGAGTTACGAAAAAAAAACGGGGACACCCAAAAAACACTTGCTGAACTTCTTGGAGTATCAGAGATGACGATATCCCGCTGGGAAAAAGAAAAAGAATTAAAAATTAAATATGAATACTTACAAAAATTAGCAGAGCATTTTAAAGTAAGCATTGGTCATCTATTAGGAATTACTAATGATTTTGAACAGGAATCCAATGGCACTGGAGATATTGATCCTAAAAGGTTTTCAAAAGGTTTTGATAAACTTTTACTTTTAACTGGATACACCTCCCAAGAACAACTGATTTCTTCAATTAAAGAATCTTTTAATACTGAAAAATTTACTGAAAATTTCCTTTCAGAAAATTCGTTCATAGACGAGGAAGATTTAAAAATAAAATATCAAGAAGCGATTGAAAAGCAAACCCAAAATGTTTTAGGTGAGTTATCGGTTTTAAGTATCGCTATTTCTTACCTTAATGATGAGGCTAGTGAACTTCTATCAATCTTCTTCTTTTTATCAGATGATGATAGAGAAAAACTATTAGATATTGCTAGAGTATTTTCTCAGAACAAATAACCACTATGGTATTTGAAAAGATCCTTTAAAAAGCCCATATTCGCCAATAGCAACCCTATTTCTAAGGTCTATTGTGCAAAAATGGGCATAATTGACAAATAGAAAGGAGAATCATGGACTATGGAACAATACAGAAGAGATATTTTAAAGGTGAAGAACAATGGATATCCAAAATAAGAAAATACTAAAATCAGCTAAAAATTTTGAACAAATTTACTCAATATCACAATCAAATAGACGAAGCAATAAGTTTAATTTTTTACCAAATTGGCTAGATAAAGAATCAAATTTATTTTTGGAAGAGGTAAATCATTGTAAAAAATCCTATTACAGTTTCAAACGAGGTGCCTTAATTTTTGTCGATTTTGGAATCAATATTGGTTCTGAATTATCAAATAGACACTGGGCCGTTGTCCTAAATAAAAATGATTCTCCAAAATCAAGAAATCTGACTGTACTTCCAATCAGTTCAAAAGAAAAAAAGTTTTCTGTTATGATTGACGAAGTTATACAACAAAAATCCAAAAGATTCTTATTACCTATTCTTGACAAAGTTGGTTTTGATTATTTTTCAATCATTCACTATGCACTTACAGAAATTACTCCTTTTGATTTAGGGAGTGCAGAAGAAATCTATCAGGAATTTTTGATTCAATACGGAGATGTTTACAATTCAGAATCAGCTAAAGAAATCTATGACAACGGTGCAGGGATGGAAAAGGTGGAAAACACTACTAAAAAATTAAAAGATCTTGTTAACCATTATCAACGATTTAATAAAATTTCCTACGCAAAATGTGACCAGATAAAAACTATTAGTAAAGACAGAATCATTTACATAAACGAATTGGATCCTTGCGGAAAATTGAAAGTAAACAATGACACCCTAGATAGAATTGATACAAAATTAAAAGAACTTTACCTAAAAGATTGACAGCTATTAAAATTTAATCTATAATTAAGTTACTTAGAGGTTTACCCTCATATTTTTAAACTTTGAGCCTCAGCGCTCCAGGGAAGTAGCTTAGTTGTTACTTCCTTTTTGTTTTCTAAATAAAACTCTTGAAATACTGAGGCTTTTTCAAATCCCATATAAGCCCCATATCCGCCTTGTTTTCTATTCTGGTACAATTTACCGTCTGACTGCTTAAAATCGAAAATAGGGGCATTCTCGTAGCTACTCGCATGGTATAAACTCAAAACCTTTTCTAATTGCTTGCCTGCTGATGGAAAAGGAGTAAAACCATGAAGATTACAGAGTACAAAAAGAAAGATGGATCAGTAGTTTACCGTTCCAGTGTTTATCTTGGTATCGATACCGTAACAGGTAAGAAAGTCAAGACAACTATTTCAGACAGAACTAAGAACAGACTCAAAAGCAAGGCTATCCAAGCCAAAGTAGAGTTTGAAAAAAACGGCTCAACAGTCACAAAAACCGTTAATGTTACCACCTATCAGGAATTGACGAACCTCTGGCTAGAAAATTATTGCCATACAGTCAAACATAGCACCCTTATAGGGGCAAAAAACAACATAAAAAAGTATCTCCTACCAGCCTTTGGAGACTACAAACTGGATAAACTAACGCCCCCAATCATTCAGCACCAGGTAAACCAGTGGGCAATAGATTACAATCAACTAGGAAAAGGTTATCAGCAATATAACCAACTCCATGCCTTAAATAAACGCATATTATCCTATGCCGTTTCCTTGCAAGTCATTGCTTCAAATCCAGCTAGTGATATCATCGTCCCACGACGCAAGCCCAAAGAAGGGCAAAAACTGAAATATCTGGATGACGATAATTTGAAAAAATTCTTAGATTATCTGGATCAGTTGCCAAACACTTATAAAAATTTCTCCGATACGGTGTTATATAAGACACTTCTAGCGACTGGTTTGCGTATTCGTGAGTGTTTAGCCTTGGAATGGTTTGATATTGACCTACAAAACGGTAGTATTTCAGTTACCAAGACTTTAAACACCCTAAAAGAAATCACTAGCCCTAAAAGTAAAAGTAGCATTAGAGAAATAGCACTGGATACCAAAACGGTACTCATGCTTCGGCTCTATAAAGCAAGACAATCCCAAATAGGTAGGGAAATAGGGGTAACTTTTGGAAAAGTGTTCTCTGATACCTTTGACAACTATAGAGAAGCTGGGGCGCTTAGATTTAGACTAGAAAAGCATTTAAAACTGGCTGGTTGTCCTCGTTTGAGTTTCCACGCCTTCAGACACACCCACGCTAGTCTATTGCTTAATGCTGGCCTGCCTTATAAAGAAATCCAAACACGGCTAGGCCATTCTAAAATTTCAATGACTATGGACATCTATAGTCACCTATCCAAAGACAATAAGAAAAAGGCAACTTCCTTTTATGAAAAAGCCATTGAGAATTTACAAAGTTCCT
>NZ_DXLC01000076.1:0-3900 GCF_019414905.1 Streptococcus sp.
TAAGAGACAGCCGCTGCATCTACAATAGCTGACTTGGTCGAACCAGCATCTGAAATAATGACGCCTTCTTTTAAGTTCAAATTAGCCAACTTCTTAATGAAAGCAATAGTTTGTTTGATTGGCAAGCTGAGGATAATGATATCTGCCAAGGGAGCAAAACTGGCAAAATCATCCGTTGCACGATCAATCATGCCTTCTTTCAAGGCGATATCTCTCGAAGCTTGACTGCGATTATAACCTAAAATTTCATAATCTGGATGATCGCGCTTGATACCGAGAGCCATAGAGGCACCAATCAAACCAAGACCTGCGATATAGACTGTTTTTGCCATAGGAACTCCTTAATAGTTCTTTGTATAGTCTCGGTGTTTAGCTACCGCTTCTTTTAATTCCTCTAGATTGTCTGATGAGAATTTTTCGAGGATTTCTTGTGCCAGAACCGTTGCCACAACAGCTTCCATAACTACACCTGCAGCTGGAAGAGCAGTTGGATCACTTCTTTCGACTGTTGCCTTGTAGGGTTCATGGGTTTCGATATCCACACTCATGAGTGGTTTGTAGAGAGTAGGAATAGGCTTCATAACTCCACGAACAACGATAGGTTGCCCATTAGTCATGCCACCTTCGAAACCACCTAAATTATTGGTACGGCGAGTATAACCATCTTCTTTAGACCAGAGAATTTCGTCCATAACTTGGCTACCTTTACGATAACCAGCTTCAAAGCCAAGACCAAATTCCACCCCTTTAAAGGCATTGATAGAGACAACTGCTTGGGCCAATCTTGCATCCAATTTTCTATCCCATTGGACATAGGAACCAAGACCAACTGGAACACCTCCAACGACTGTCTCCACAACTCCACCGATGGTATCACCGTCACGCTTTATTTGGTCAATATAATCCTTGATTTCCTGTTCCCGTTCTTGGTTGACAATAGAAACGTCAGACTGGGCAGCTCTTTCCTTAATCTCAGCGACTGTGAGATTTTCAGGAACATCGATTTCCTTGCCACCAAAGACCACGACATGGTTGGCAATCTCCATATCCAGCTCAGCCAAGAGGCGTTTGGCTACTGCACCAACTGCCACCCGCATGGTGGTTTCACGAGCAGATGAGCGCTCCAAGGAATTACGCAAATCATCAAAACGGTACTTGATGCCCCCAACCAAATCGGCATGTCCTGGGCGAGGATGGGTGATTTTTCGTTTGCTTTTAAGGCGGTCTTCAATGTCCTCCGCAGACATGATATCCAGCCATTTCTGATGGTCCTTATTGACGACATCCATGGTAATGGGAGCCCCAGTAGTCTTCCCATGGCGGACACCCGAAGTAAAGATAACTTGGTCGCTCTCAATCTTCATACGACCACCGCGGCCGTATCCACCCTGACGACGTTTCAAATCCTCATTGATGTCCTTTGCTGTCAAAGGAAGTCCAGCTGGAATTCCTTCAATGATAGCCGTCAGACGGGGACCGTGTGATTCTCCTGCAGTTAAATATCTCATACACTCTCCTTATTTTACCAAGTAGTCTTTCATCTCTTCCAGAGAAACTGGGTGAATGGTCGCTGAACCGAGCTCTGGCACCAAGACCAATTTCAAGGTATTGCCACGCGCTTTCTTGTCATGTGTCAAAGCCTGATAAAGCTTGTCAACATCCCAGTTTTCATAGTCAACAGGTAGTCCAAATTTCTGACACATCTTTGTGATAGATTGGGTAATGCCAGCCGGCATGAGGCCTTTTTCCTCAGCAACCTTGGATATCTGCACCATTCCCATGGCCACAGCCTCTCCATGCATGACTTTGCCATAGCCGGCCGTCGCTTCTATAGCATGACCAATAGTGTGGCCAAAATTGAGGTAAAGACGAACACCATTATCCAACTCATCCTCAACTACCATCTTGCGCTTGACCTGACAAGAATGTTCAATCAAGGTCTCTGCATGCTCAAAAATGCTCTCTACAGTACCATCTAGCTCCGTCAATAGAGTCCATAGTTCTGGATCCTCAATCAAGCCATATTTGATAACTTCACCCATCCCTTCAATCAACTCTCTTTTTCCGAGCGTTTCAAGGACAAGTGGATCGATCAGAACCCCATCTGGTTGGGCAAAAGTTCCTACCATATTCTTAGCAAATGGAGTATTGACGCCTGTCTTTCCACCGATAGAAGAATCCACCTGTGCTGTCAAACTAGTCGGAATCTGAACAAAGTGAATACCTCGCATATAGGTAGAGGCCACAAAACCAGCCAGGTCCCCAACGACACCACCACCAAGAGCCACAATTCCATCGCTACGAGTTAGCCCCTGCTTAACTAGGAATTCATAGACTTTCTGAACAGTGGTTAAATTCTTTCTTTCTTCACCTTCTAAAAAGTCAAAAACAGCTACCTGAAAACCAGCATCTTCTAGGCTGAGCTTGACCTTCTCTGCATAAAGAGAAGCTACATGGTTGTCTGTTACAATGACCACTTTTTGTGGTTGCCAGAGTTCTCGCAACCACTGACCAGCTTGAGCCAGACAACCTTTTTCAATCTGAATATCATAAGGATGATGAGGAATATCGATTCTGATTTTCATAGGAGAATCTCCCTTTCTTTATTGGTATTTTTCTGTTAAGGACTGCCAAATTTCTTCTGTCGGCATTTCCTTGCCTGTCCACAGTTGAAAAGCTTCTGCAGCTTGATAGAGCAACATTCCCAGACCATTGACCGCTGGATTGCCCTTCCTCCTAGCCCATTTCAAAAATGGCGTTTCAAAGGGTTTGTAAATAATATCTGCTACCAAGAGAGTTTCTGGTAAGACTATGCTTTCAGGAATTGGCGACGACTGGCCATCCATGCCCACACTAGTGGCATTGACCAGTAAATCCGACTCGGCAATCCTTTCCTGCAAGACAGGAACATCTTCTAAAGCATACAAGTCCACTTTAAAGCCTGTTTGCTCCTGTAACTTGTCTAGGTAAGGTCTTGTTTTTTCCATAGAAACTGAACGAACAAAGACTGAAACCTGACTGACGCCATCCAAAATAGCTTGCGCCAAGATAGACTTGGCCGCACCGCCTGCACCCAGCAGGGTCATCTTCTTACCTGTAATTGTAAAAGAAGGCAAGCTCTTAAAAAATCCCTTGCCATCTGTATTATATCCAATTAAATTGCCATTCTCATTGACAACCGTATTAACCGCACCGATCAAGCGCGCTTCGTCACTCAGCTCATCCAAATAAGGAATCACTTGCTCCTTATAGGGCATGGACAGGTTGATGCCAAACATCTGGTAGCGACGAATATTGACCACTGTTTCTGCCAAGTCACTCGCTTCAATCTCCCAAGCCACATAAGCACCATTGGTAGCTGTCGCCTCAAAGGCACTATTGTGAATAAAGGGGGAAATAGAATGCTTAATAGGATTGGCAACAACTGCAGCTAAACGTGTATAGCCATCAAGCTTCATCCAAAATCTCCCTGATTTTTTTCATGTTGGCTAGTGAAATCTGACCAGGGGCACTAGCCTCATCCAGACTAGCAAAGGACCAGCTAGAACCAGTCACATCTGCAGTGATACGAGATACCTTGCCCACCTTGCCCATAGAAATAGTCACATATTCCTGTTCAGGATTAAGGGTTTTAAAGCCTCGTGTATAGTTCATCAGGTCTAAGACATCCTGCTCCGTGTGAGCCATCACCGCAACCTTAACAAGTTTTGGATTTAGGCTCGTCAACTCTGACAAGATTTCCATCATATTTTCAGGCGTTTCTTGGAAATTGTGGTAACTCAAAACGAGATTTGGGAAGTCCAACATTTCCTCAAAAACATCCTTGTAGCTGTAGTACTCAAAATCAATATAATCTGGTTGATAGAGTTGCGCTACTTCCTTGATGAGATGGATATATTC
>NZ_DXLC01000077.1:0-3425 GCF_019414905.1 Streptococcus sp.
TACTATAAATATTAAAATTTGTATCAAGTTTGCTACGGTTAACTGTTTTTGTCATTATATTATATGAAACAAACTCTTTAATAGTACACTATGTTTTCTAAAATATTGTTAGAAATTGATTTGAATTGCTCAATCAAGTTGTTCGTTTTTTTCATTTCGCTATAGATAAAAGAAAAAATTGAAGAAAATTGTCCAAAGAGCCACTTTTTCTTCAATCTACTTTTACTTATTTTAATAAGTTCCTTCTTCGCCTTGACTAGTCAAGATTACCGGACCATCTTTCGTAATCACGAATTGGTGTTCATACTGACATGACAATCCACCGTCGATGGTCTTATGGGCCCAACCGGTCTTCATATCTGTATCAATTTCCCAGTCACCTGTATTGATCATTGGTTCAATAGTCAAAACCATTCCTTCACGAAGACGGAGTCCTCGACCTGCAATACCATAGTTAGGAACCATTGGTTCTTCGTGCATGGTTGGGCCAACACCATGACCAACCAAATCACGCACTACACCGTAACCACGGCTTTCAGCGTATTCTTGAATAGCCGCACCGATATCACCAATACGATTTCCAACAACAGCTTGCTCAATCCCCTTGTACATAGCTTCTTTGGTTACATCCATCAAGTTTTTCACTTCTTCGGACGGTGTACCTACAGCATAAGCCCAACATGAGTCTGCTAGACCACCAGAATAGCTCTGAGTGTATTTTTTCATCTGCTCCACATTGTTGAAGTTTAATTTTGAGACATTCAGATCAGATTTAGCAATAGGACCTCCCAAAACCATATCAACTTTGAGCAAATCACCATCTTTCAAAATATAGTGACGAGGGAAGGCATGAGCTACTTCATCGTTAAGAGAGCAGCAGGTAGCATAAGGATAGTCCATCATGGCACCGTCAACCCCAATCTGAAGTGGAAGGAAATTTTCTTCCTTACAACGACGGCGAACGTATTCTTCAACTTCCCACATATCTACGCCTGGCTTAATCAAATCACGTAAGCCAATATGGATACTTGCTAAAAAATCACCGGCCCTGTCCATAGCTTCGATTTCACGAGCTGATTTTAATGTTATCATTTTTTCTCCTAGTTTCTAATTAATTTTAACAGTCACATTTGCTTTTGAAACAATCTGATGACCATGATAAATATCGTAATCAATAATAGCTGATCGTCTAGTATGGTGGATAATGCGTGCTTGAATGCGCAGTATATCATCTATCTGAACAGCCTGCAAAAAGTAGATCAGCATTTGCTCGATGATGAGATTGCGACCACTATTCACAACTAAATCTTGGGTCATATGAGTCAGTATCTCTGCCAATACACCGTTAGCTAAAACACCGTTTTTCTCAAGCATAAAGGGTTCCACTGTAATCACTACTTCATCATGGTGATAAGCGAGTTTTTGACCAATCTGCTCAGAAAAAGTTGGTAGAGCCGAAACTTGAGAACGACTCATCTTCTCCATGACATCTCGCCGTGTCACAACTCCAAGCAAGGTTTGATTATTCCGAACAACCGGTACCATTTCAAAGTCTTCAGCAATCATCCGTTGACTCACATTGGCAATATTTGTCGATAATCCAACCAAAAATAGACTACGAGACATGACCTTGTCAATTGTGGTACTTGGTGACTTATCACCAGCGTCTCTCATGGTTACAACTCCAACAACAACCTGATGTTGATTGATAACTGGGAAACGACTGCTACGATTCTTACGTACCAAGTCCAAATAATCTTTAACAGTGTCAGTCTCTCTCAGAAAACCATACTCATGACTCGGACGGTAAAGTTTCTCAACAGTTAAAATATCCGTTTTGATTTGGACATTTGACAAGGCTTTATTAATCATGGTCGCGACAGTGAAAGTATCATGCTTACTTCTCAGAACAGGAATCCCTTTTTGATTGGCCAGTTTAAGCACATCATCATGAACCTGAAATCCCCCTGTCACAAGAACAGCATTTTCATTTTCAAGTGCTAACAGTTGGATACGGGTACGGTCTCCGACAATCAAGAGCCCCCCATCGTGAAGGTAAGACAAGATATTTTGTTCAGTCATGGCACCAATTGAAAACTTACTAAATTCTCTCTCTAAACCTTCTTGCCCAGCCAGAACCTCAGAAGAAGTCACTTCTGCAATTTCAGCAAAAGTTAATCTTTCAATCGCAACTTTCTGTGATTTAACACGGATAGTACCACTTCTAGGACGGGTCTCCACAATTCCACGGTTTTCAGCTTCCTTGATAGCGCGATAGGCCGTTCCATCACTGACTCCCAGATGGTTGGAAATACTACGAACACTCACCCTTTTACCTACTGGTAATTCCTCCAAATAGCTTAGAATTTCCTGATGCTTACTCATTGAATTCTCCTTTTACATACCGAAATTCAAGATAATCCCGCATTTTTCTTGTGTAGCGATCACTTCCCTTAAACTGACGGAACAAACTAAATCCAGACTTAAGAGCAACCTTTTGGCTAGCTTCATTTTCAAGGTGGGTAATGATAGATAATTGTTTTAAGCCAAATTCCTCAAAAGAAAGCTGACAAATTTTTCTAACAACCTCTGTCATAAATCCTTGCGACCAAGCATCTTTTCTCAAAAAATAGCCAAGCTCAGCTTCTTTTTTGATTTCATCTAACTTCTCAAATTTAATAGAACCAATCATTTGTTGATTTTTCTGGTCACAAATTGCCCACACTCCCAAAGGGGACTTCATAAAGTAATTTGCTAATGCATATTGACTTTCTTCCAGACTTGCCTGAGTTGGGAAAATAAATTGTAAATTTTCAGGATTTGAGGCTATCTCATGGAAGTCTTGACTATCACTAAAAAAGAAAGGACGCAAATACAAGCGATCCGTTTCAAAAAAAGAAAACATTGCTAATTTGGTCCAAATATTCATAAACACCTCTACGGTTTAATCCTCAACAAGTGTAATATCCGCTCCTAGATTACGTAATTTTTCAATAATATCAGAATAACCACGTAAGATAAACTCGATATTTGTAATTTCAGTTTTACCTTCAGCCATAAGCCCAGCAATGACTAGTGCAGCCCCAGCTCTCAGGTCAGTTGCTTTAACACTTGCCCCACGTAAATCACGTCCACCTGTGTACAAAATATGACCATTTGTTGTCGAAATGTCCGCATCCATCCTTGCTAGTTCAAAAACATGATTTACACGTTTTTCGTAAATCGTATCAACAATTGTACCACGACCATTAGCTGTTAGCAACAAAGGGGTAATCGGTTGTTGCAAATCAGTTGCAAAGCCTGGATAAGGAGCTGTCTTAATATTGATTGCTTTCAAATTAGACTGTTCTTCGACAAAAATACTGTCTTCAGATACTGTCATTCTCACTCCCATTTCTTCCAACTTAGCAATAAATCCTTCTAGG
>NZ_DXLC01000078.1:0-9307 GCF_019414905.1 Streptococcus sp.
TGTTTACAGATTTGACTGAATGTAAAAAGTTACTACACCTAGACATTCAAAGACAAGGAAATAACGATGAATAAGAAAATATTAGAAACATTAGAGTTCAATAAGGTCAAGGCCTTGTTTGAACCCCATTTGTTGACCGATCAGGGCTTGGAGCAATTGAGACAGCTGGCTCCGACTGACAAAGCAGATAAAATCAAACAGGCTTTTGCTGAGATGAAGGAAATGCAGGCTCTTTTTGTTGAGCAACCGCATTTTACCATTCTTGCAACCAAGGAAATCGCAGGAGTCTGCAAGCGGTTGGAGATGGGGGCAGACCTCAATATCGAGGAGTTCCTACTCTTGAAGCGAGTACTTCTTGCTAGCCGAGAACTGCAAAGTTTTTATGCCAATCTGGAAAATGTTAGCTTGGAAGAATTAGCCCTTTGGTTTGAGAAATTACATGATTTTCCGCAATTACAAGGAAATCTCCAAGCCTTTAATGATGCAGGTTTCATTGAAAATTTTGCCAGTGAAGAATTGGCGCGCATCCGTCGAAAAATCCATGATAGCGAGAGTCAGGTACGCGATGTCTTGCAAGATTTGCTCAAGCAAAAAGCGCAGATGTTGACAGAAGGAATCGTTGCCAGTAGAAATGGCCGTCAGGTTCTACCTGTCAAAAACACCTACCGCAATAAGATTGCAGGTGTCGTTCATGATATTTCTGCTAGTGGAAATACAGTCTATATTGAACCCCGTGAGGTGGTCAAACTGAGTGAAGAAATTGCTAGTTTGCGAGCAGATGAGCGCTATGAAATGCTTCGCATTCTCCAAGAAATTTCTGAACGTGTCCGCCCTCATGCGGCTGAGATTGCCAATGATGCTTGGATTATCGGCCATCTGGACTTGATTCGTGCCAAGGTCCGCTTTATCCAAGAAAGGCAAGCAGTCGTTCCTCAGCTGTCAGAAAATCAAGAAATTCAACTGCTCCATGTCTGCCATCCTTTGGTCAAAAATGCCGTTGCAAATGATGTCCATTTTGGGAAAGATTTAACAGCCATTGTCATTACAGGTCCCAATACAGGTGGTAAGACTATCATGCTCAAAACCCTGGGCTTGACGCAGGTTATGGCTCAGTCAGGTTTGCCGATTTTAGCAGATAAGGGAAGTCGTGTTGGTATTTTTGAAGAAATTTTTGCTGATATTGGCGATGAGCAATCTATTGAACAGAGCTTGTCTACCTTCTCTAGCCACATGACCAATATTGTGGATATTCTTGGCAAGGTCAACCAACATTCACTCTTACTCTTGGATGAGTTGGGAGCTGGTACAGATCCTCAAGAGGGAGCCGCCCTTGCTATGGCTATTCTGGAGGACCTTCGCCTGCGTCAAGTCAAGACCATGGCTACAACTCACTATCCGGAACTCAAGGCCTACGGTATTGAGACAGCCTTTGTGCAAAATGCCAGCATGGAGTTTGATACTGCAACTCTTCGTCCGACCTATCGCTTTATGCAGGGTGTGCCTGGTCGAAGCAATGCCTTTGAAATTGCTAAACGTTTAGGTCTATCTGAAGTTATCGTAGGGGATGCCAGTCAGCAGGTTGATCAGGACAATGATGTCAATCGTATTATTGAGCAGCTGGAAGAGCAGACGCTGGAAAGCCGCAAACGCTTGGACAATATCCGTGAGGTGGAGCAAGAAAATCTCAAGATGAACCGTGCGCTAAAAAAACTTTACAACGAGCTCAATCGTGAAAAGGAAACCGAGCTTAACAAGGCGCGTGAACAAGCTAGTGAGATTGTGGACATGGCCCTAAGTGAGAGTGATCAGATTCTCAAAAATCTCCACAGCAAATCTCAACTTAAACCCCACGAAATCATAGAAGCCAAGGCCAAGCTGAAAAAATTGGCTCCTGAAAAAGTGGACTTGTCTAAAAATAAGGTCCTTCAAAAGGCCAAGAAAAAACGAGCTCCAAAGGTGGGAGATGATATCGTAGTTCTTAGTTATGGCCAGCGTGGTACCTTGACTAGTCAACTCAAGGATGGCCGTTGGGAAGCCCAAGTAGGTTTAATCAAGATGACCCTGGAAGAGAAAGAATTTGACCTCGTTCAAGCCCAGCAAGAAAAGCAAGTCAAGAAGAAACAAGTCAATGTTGTGAAACGAACTTCTGGTCGTGGTCCACAAGCCAGACTGGACCTTCGAGGCAAGCGCTATGAAGAGGCAATGAATGAGCTAGATGCCTTTATCGACCAAGCCTTGCTTAATAATATGGCTCAAGTTGATATCATCCATGGTATCGGAACAGGAGTTATCCGTGAAGGTGTCACCAAATATCTACAAAGAAACAAACATGTCAAGAGTTTCGGCTATGCCCCACAAAATGCTGGAGGCAGTGGTGCGACTATTGTGACATTTAAAGGATAGAAGTATTCTGTACCTTATAAAGTAAAAACTGTTGAACTAATTTTTACTAATAAACACATTGACAAAAGCCAACATTTTTTGTAAAATAAGAATCAATTAAATACCAACACCGAA
This sequence comes from Streptococcus sp., assembly GCF_019414905.1. GTDB lineage: Bacteria > Bacillota > Bacilli > Lactobacillales > Streptococcaceae > Streptococcus. The sequence continues at coordinate 2,518 of NZ_DXLC01000078.1, forward strand.
TGAAGTTTAATAGAAGTGGGGAATCGTTTGATTTTCCATGACTGTAAATGGACGGAACTCTGGAGAGACCGTAAAGGCACCGAAGGGGCAAGGCAGGCAACTGCTCAAACTCTCAGGTAAAAGGACAGAGCTAGGATAGACCGCTTTTTAGCATTTATCTAAGCATTCCAGAGTACATGTATCTTGCATGTGCTCTTTCTTTTGGGGTTGAAAAGATAGGAGAAGGAAATGTTAGAATTGCTTAAATCAATCGATGCTTTTGCTTGGGGCCCACCCCTTTTGATTTTATTGGTCGGGACAGGGATTTACCTAACTGCTCGTCTAGGACTCTTGCAGGTTTTGCGTCTGCCCAAGGCTTTCCAGCTTATTTTTACTAAGGACAAGGGGCATGGCGATGTATCCAGCTTTGCGGCCTTGTGTACAGCCCTCGCAGCGACAGTTGGTACAGGAAATATTATCGGGGTGGCTACGGCTATAAAGGTTGGTGGACCAGGAGCTCTCTTTTGGATGTGGATGGCCGCTTTCTTTGGAATGGCTACCAAGTATGCGGAAGGACTGCTAGCTATCAAATACCGTACCAAGGATGATCATGGTGCAGTAGCGGGAGGTCCAATGCACTATATTCTTCTAGGGATGGGAGAAAAGTGGCGTCCCCTTGCCATCTTCTTTGCCCTAGCAGGTGTGCTAGTAGCTTTGTTGGGAATCGGAACCTTCACTCAAGTCAACTCGATTACAGAATCTATCCAAAATACGACGACTATTTCGCCAGCCATCACAGCTCTTGTGTTGTCTGTATTTGTAGCAATTGCAGTCTTTGGCGGGCTCAAGTCCATTTCAAAGGTTTCAACTACTGTTGTTCCTTTTATGGCTATTATTTATATTTTGGGAACTCTTACAGTTATTTTCTTTAATATCGGGAAAATTCCTGCCACAATCGCTTTAATCTTGACCTCAGCCTTTAGTCCTGTTGCTGCGGTAGGTGGATTTGCCGGTGCTAGCATTCGGATGGCTATTCAAAATGGTGTGGCGCGAGGTGTGTTCTCGAACGAATCTGGTCTGGGTTCGGCTCCCATTGCAGCAGCTGCAGCTAAGACAAACGAACCAGTAGAGCAAGGTTTGATTTCTATGACAGGAACCTTTATTGATACACTCATTATCTGTACTCTGACTGGTTTGACCATCTTGGTGACTGGTGTTTGGAGTGGTGACTTGAATGGAGTGGCTTTGACTCAGTCAGCCTTTTCAACGGTCTTTTCACACTTTGGGCCTGCCCTCTTGACCATCTTCCTTGTGCTCTTTGCCTTTACAACGATTCTAGGTTGGAACTACTATGGAGAACGCTGTTTCGAGTTTCTCTTTGGGGTTCGTTTTATCTGGCTCTACCGTGTGGTTTTTGTGCTCATGGTCTTGTTGGGAGGATTTATCGAGTTGGATATGGTTTGGATTATAGCAGATATTGTCAATGCCTTGATGGCTCTGCCAAACTTGATTGCCCTCTTAGTTTTATCACCAGTTGTTATTGCTGAGACTAAAAAGTATTTTAATAAATAATGGAATCACACATCGCGTGTGATTTTTGGCTTTCATAAAAAATTTCTATCAGTGCAATTTAAAATATATATTATACACGGTATAGAATCTGTGATAGACTAGATTTCAACAACATGAAAAGAGGTTTTATGATGACAACATTTACAATTCATACAGTAGAATCAGCGCCAGCAGAAGTGAAAGAAGTTCTTGAAACAGTAGAAAAAGATAATAATGGCTATATTCCCAATCTAATCGGTCTCTTGGCTAATGCACCGACTGCTTTAGAGGCTTATCGTACTGTCGGAGCTATCAATCGTCGCAACAGCCTGACACCCGTTGAGCGTGAAGTGGTGCAAATCACTGCAGCCGTGACCAATGGTTGTGCCTTCTGCGTCGCAGGTCACACAGCCTTTTCAATCAAACAAATCCAGATGAATGATGATCTTCTGCAAGCCCTTCGCAATCGTACTCCAATCGAAACAGATCCTAAATTGGACACCCTAGCTAAGTTTACCTTGGCGGTTATCAATACCAAGGGTCGTGTAGGAGATGAAGCCTTGGCTGAGTTTCTAGAAGCTGGTTACACCCAACAAAATGCCTTGGATGTGGTTCTTGGTGTTAGCTTAGCAAGCCTCTGTAACTATGCTAACAACCTAGCCAATACACCAATTAATCCAGAATTGCAACCTTATGCTTAATTCATATCTGAGTAAAATGAAGTCTGAAATCAACGGACTTCGTTTTTTTAAGTCCTCATTTAAGCGCTTTTATGCTATACTGAAACTAACATGATTATTGGAGGTTAGGATGAAAAAACTCCCCTTGGTATTTTCTGGTTGTTTGCTAGGTTTAGCAGGAGCTGGAAATCTTATTTTAGATACGTTGCCGGTTCTATCCCATCTGTTGAGTCTTACTGGCTTAGTTTTGTGGATATACTTTCTGCTTCTACATCTCTTTAATTGGAAGGAAACTAAGCAAGAATTGACCAAGCCTCCTCTTTTGTCAGGAATGGCGACCTTTCCCATGGCTGGGATGATTTTATCGACTTATGTCCTACGCCTGTTTCCCAATCTTTCCTTGGTAGCACAAGGGCTCTGGTGGTTTTCATTTCTCTTGGATTTGGCTTTGATTGCTACTTTTACCATCAAATTTGCCTGTCCAGGTCGGAGGGTCAATGCGACTCCAAGCTGGACGGTGCTCTATGTGGGAATAGCAGTAGCGGCCTTGACCTATCCTCTTATTGGAATCATTGAAATTGCCTATGCGACCTTGAGTTTTGGTTTTGTCTTAACCTTCTATCTCTATCCGCTTATTTATAGGGATTTAAAGAAAGATCCACTCCCAGTGGCCTTGCTTGGACAAGAAGGAATCTACTGTGCTCCCTTTTCCCTACTCTTGGCTTCCCTAGTTCGAGTTGGAGGAGCAGGTCTACCGACTTGGCTCTTGATCGTCATGATTTTGGCATCTCAGTCCTTCTTTTTCTTTGTTTTGACTCGCCTGCCCCATATTTTAAAGCGAGGATTTCAACCAGCCTTCTCAGCCCTCACCTTCCCCACCATTATCACGGCCACATCGCTCAAGATGGTTCAGGGAATTTTGAAACTTCCATTTCTGGATTATCTGGTGTTTGCTGAAACCGTTATTTGCCTAACTATTTTATTCTTTGTATTGGGTGCTTATCTGATTTGGTTACGAAAAAAGGTCTAGCTAGAAATAGCTAAACCTTATTTTTTATGGTTTGATAACTTCAGCACCACCCATGTATGGACGAAGTGCTTCTGGAATAGTTACAGAACCATCTGCATTTTGGTAGTTTTCAAGAATAGCAGCAACTGTACGTCCAACTGCAAGTCCAGAACCGTTCAAAGTGTGAAGGAGTTTCACCTTGCCATCGGCTTCATCACGGTAACGGATTTGGGCACGACGGGCTTGGAAATCTTCTGTATTTGAACAGCTTGAGATTTCACGGTAAGTATTTTGCGCCGGAATCCACACTTCCAAGTCGTAAGTCTTAGCAGCTGAGAAGCCCATATCTCCTGTAGAGAGGGCAACGACACGGTATGGAAGGTTGAGTTTTTGAAGAATATTTTCAGCATTGGCTGTCATCTTTTCCAATTCTTCGTAAGATTCTTCTGGTTTGGCAAATTTGACCATTTCAACCTTGTGGAATTGGTGCAGACGAATCAAGCCACGTGTATCACGACCGGCAGAACCAGCCTCAGAACGGAATGATGGACTCATAGCGGTAAAGTAGATTGGCAGGTCTTTACCGTCAAGAATTTCATCACGGTAGTAGTTTGTAAGAGGCACTTCAGCTGTAGGAATGAGGACATAATTAGTGTCTTTCAATTCAAAAGTATCTTCCTTAAATTTTGGATATTGACCAGTACCAAACATAGAGTCATGGTTAACAATGTATGGTGTGATAACTTCCGTATAGCCTTCTTTACCGTGCTCATCCAACATAAAGTTGTAGATAGCACGTTCCAAACGAGCACCGAGTCCTTTATAGAAGAGGAAGCGAGCTCCTGTTACCTTACCACCGCGTTCCCAGTCAAGGATACCCAAGTCTTCACCAAGATCCCAGTGAGCTTTTGGCTCGAAGTCAAACTCGCGTGGAGTACCCCAACGGCGAACTTCCACATTGTCATCTTCATCAGCTCCGATAGGAACACTGTCAGCAGGGATGTTTGGAAGAGTAGTGGTAAATTCTGTCAATTTAGCATCGATGTCCGCCAATTCAGCATCCAAGGCTTTGACTTCAGCAGATAGGGTTTGCATCGCAGCAATCTTGTCATCGGCATTTTCCTTGTTGCGCTTGGCTTGGGCAATCTCAGCAGAAACTGTGTTACGTTCTGCTTTGAGCGTTTCAACCTTGACCAAGATGTCACGACGTTTAGCATCGATTTCTTTCATCTCATTTAAGATAGCAGCATCTACACCACGTGTAGCTAATTTTTCAGCGACAGCCTCAAAATCTGTGCGAATACGTTTAATATCTAACATAAGAACTCCTTTATGAAAAAAGCACACCTGACAAAGCGTTGGAGTGGCAGGGCCACGGTTCCATCCAACTTCACAGGTGTGCACTTGATTGTATATGTAATTGTGAACAACGGTAGAATTTCACCTATCCCTCCTATCTGCTCGCAGCACCCGCAGACTTTCTGAAAGAAGGAGATAACCTACTTATCCGTTGCTATGATTATACTAAAGTTTCTACTTTTTTGCAAATAGATTTTTAAGTTTTTGACCAATGGTCTGAATTAGGGTCGGAAGCTTGACGACTTTGTCGTTGCCCAGTTTTTCGCGAGCAATTTTGAGAATGGCACCTGAGTCTTTTGATGCAAAGAGGAATTTTCCTCTGTCTGTAAAGACTTCGAAGTGGCGACTGATTTTGCGACCAGTGACGTTGGCTCCGATTTGCTGAATGCTGGACCAGGGGATTTGGATATATTGTTCGACATTGACATCAGGATAAAACTCTAAGGCTTGATCCCCAACTAGAAATTTTCCAACTTTTCCAGAGATAGAGAGGTAAGATGTTCCAGTGGTTTGGAGGTCAATGGCTTGATTGAGTGATTGGGCCATGATTAATCTTCCTTACTTTCACCGAAAAAGGCATGATAGAGAGCCTTGATAGCTGCTTTTTCTTGCTCTTTATTGACAACAAACATGATGGAAACTTCACTTGAACCTTGGGACATCATCTGGATGTTGATTTTATTCTCAGACAAAGCACGTGTTGCAGTAGCAGTTACCCCGATATGGCTCTTCATCTTTTCTCCGACAATCATAATGATGGAAAGGTCATGTTCGATTTCAGCATGGTCCACTTCAGCCTTTTGAACGAGTTGACGTAGAATTTCTTCTTCTTTGATAGGAGTCAATTCACGGGAGCGGAGGATGATTGAAAGATCGTCTATACCTGTAGGCATGTGTTCCCAACCGATATTGAGGTCCTCAAGGATTTGAAGAACCTTGCGACCAAACCCTACTTCACGGTTCATGAGGTATTTTGACATGTTGATGCTGACGAATCCTGAGTCACCCGCAATCCCGACTACTGGGAATTTATCACTACTGTGTTCTAAAACAATGCGTGTTCCTGGGTGGTCAGGGTTGTTGGTATTCTTGATGACAAGAGGAATTTTTCCGCGGTAAGCAGGAAGAAGGGCCTCGTCATGAAGGACTGAAAATCCAGCGTAAGCCAACTCACGCATTTCACGGTAGGTTAATTCAGGAATGGAGTGAGGTTGGTGGATAATACCAGGATGGGCAGCAAAGATACCATCTACGTCTGTAAAGTTCTCATAGAGATCAGCCTTAACACCTGCTGCAATGATAGAACCTGTGATATCTGAACCACCACGTGAAAAAGTACAGATTTGATTTTCCTTAGTCACACCAAAGAAACCAGGGATGACAAGAACTTCGGTGCTATCAGCCAAGCCTTCAATCTTGTCATAACTAGATGGAATGATACGTGCATTTCCTGGTTCACTTGTGACAACAATCCCAGCTTCTCTTGGGTGAACATAGCGTGCATCGATGCCGTTTTGGTTAAAGTAGGCTGCAATCAATTTGGCATTGTTATTTTCTCCAGCAGCTAGGAAGGTATCATAGAGAAATTCATTGTCCTCTATAGGAAGAGTTGCCAAGGCCCGAATACTTTTAGAGATTTTTTCTAAAACAGCAGGTTTTAACCCTAGTTCACTGACCATAGCGGCATAACGATCAATGATCCAGCTTTGACTAGCACTGATGTCATTACCAGCCACATAGTCGCGATAGTATTTAATCAAGGCATCAGTTACCTTAGTATCTTCAGCATTGCGTTTGCCGGGTGCAGAAACGACGACAAAACGGCGCTCTTTATCGCTTTTAACGATGTTTAAAACTTTTTCTAATTGACTAGCAGAGGCAAGAGAGCTACCTCCAAATTTAACAACTTTCATAAGAACTCCTAAAGTAAGTATTTTATACGATTATAGCAGAAAGAAAGCCTTTTTTCAAATGAAGAAAATAAGCTATTTTACAGGAAAAGATAAGGAATCTAAAATCGGCTGAGACACTTATTACATTCTTATTCTTGCTTTTTTAGAATAAAAAAGATATACTTTGAAAATAAAATAATTTAACTTGCTTATAAAAATAAAAAAGGAGTCCAGATGGAACATATTATTTATCAGCTTGAAGAGGATTTGGCAATTATTACTTTAAACCGTCCTGAGGTCGCAAATGGTTTCCATATTCC
>NZ_DXLC01000079.1:0-9001 GCF_019414905.1 Streptococcus sp.
CAAATCAAGGGAACTGGTGACCAAAAAGATACCAACGTTGGTAAAGAAACTAAGATCAAGGTCGTGAAAAACAAGGTGGCTCCACCATTTAAGGAAGCCTTCGTTGAAATCATGTACGGAGAAGGGATTTCTAAGACTGGTGAACTCTTGAAAATCGCAAGTGATTTGGATATCATCAAAAAAGCAGGGGCTTGGTACTCTTACAAGGATGAGAAAATCGGGCAAGGTTCTGAAAATGCTAAGAAATACTTGGCAGATAACCCAGAAATCTTTGATGAAATTGACCATCAAGTCCGTGTTCAATTTGGTTTGATTGATGGAGAAGAAGCTTCTGTAGAAGCTGCTGAAAACAAAAAAGATGAGCCAAAGAAAGAAGAAGCCGTGAATGAAGAAGTCACCCTTGATCTAGGCGATGAACTTGAAATCGAAATTGAAGAATAAACTGTTAAAGTAGTGGAGAAATCCACTGCTTTTTCGATTTTGTGTTCAAATTTTCAGATTGCCTATAGTTTGCTGTTTCTTGTCGCTCCTCTAGAAAGCTGATATAATAGCCTTATGAATAAAAAACGAACAGTGGACCTGATACATGGTTCGATTCTTCCCTCGCTCTTAAGCTTCGCCTTCCCAATCTTACTGTCAAATATTTTTCAACAGTTCTATAATACTGCTGATGTCTTGATTGTTGGGCGTTTTCTTGGCCAAGATTCTTTAGCTGCAGTAGGGGCGACAACAGCGATTTTTGATCTGATTGTAGGTTTTACTCTTGGTGTTGGCAATGGCATGGGAATTGTCATTGCCCGCTATTATGGAGCTCGGAATTTCACTAAAATCAAGGAGGCAGTAGCAGCCACCTGGATTTTAGGTGCACTTTTGAGTATTGTAGTTATGTTGCTGGGCTTTCTTGGCTTGTATCCACTCTTGCAATACCTAGATACCCCTGCAGAAATCCTTCCCCAGTCCTATCAATATATTTCTATGATTGTGACCTGTGTAGGTGTCAGCTTTGCTTATAATCTCTTTGCAGGTTTGTTGCGGTCTATTGGGGACAGTCTAGCTGCCCTTGGATTTTTGATTTTTTCTGCCTTGGTCAATGTGGTTTTGGATTTGTATTTTATTACGCAATTGCATCTGGGAGTTCAATCCGCGGGACTTGCTACAATCATTTCGCAAGGCTTATCAGCGGTTCTCTGCTTCTATTATATCCGTAAGAGTGTGCCTGAGCTACTCCCTCAGCTCAAGCATTTCAAATGGGATAAGGCCTTATACGCTGATCTTTTGGAGCAAGGTTTGGCTATGGGCTTGATGAGTTCGATTGTGTCCATCGGCAGTGTGATTTTACAGTCTTCTGTCAATACTTTTGGAGCCGTAATTATTAGTGCCCAGACGGCAGCTCGACGCATTATGGCCTTCGCCCTTCTTCCCATGACCGCTATTTCTGCATCAATGACGACCTTTGCTTCTCAGAATCTAGGAGCTAAGCGTCCAGACCGTATTGTTCAAGGTATTCGAATCGGCAGTCGTCTAAGCATGTCCTGGGCAGTTTTTGTTTGTGCCTTTCTCTTTTTTGCTAGTCCTACCTTAGTTTCCTTCTTGGCCAGTTCGACGGATAGCTATTTGGTAGAAAATGGCAGTCTCTATCTGCAAATCAGCTCAGCTTTTTATCCTATTTTGAGCCTCTTGTTGATTTATCGCAATTGTTTGCAGGGCTTGGGGCAAAAAATCCTTCCTCTGGTTTCTAGCTTTATCGAATTAATCGGGAAAATCGCTTTTGTGGTCTTGATTATCCCTTGGGCAGGCTATAAGGGTGTTATCCTTTGTGAACCCCTTATCTGGGTTGCCATGACCATTCAGCTGTACTTCTCACTGTTCCGTCACCCCTTGATAAAAGAAGGCAAGGCAATCTTGGTAACCAAAGTGTCTTCATAGCTCGATTTGCTGAATAAAATCCATTTCCTCTAGTGAAAATCGAAAAAACTTGTGTTATAATAAGAAAGATTAAAATGTGAAAAAAGGAGATTCCTAATGGGACGTAAATGGGCCAATATCGTAGCTAAGAAAACGGCTAAAGATGGAGCTAACTCTAAAGTATATGCAAAATTTGGTGTAGAAATCTATGTAGCAGCTAAAAAAGGTGATCCAGACCCAGAATCAAACACTGCTTTGAAATTCGTTATCGACCGTGCTAAACAAGCCCAAGTGCCAAAACACGTTATCGATAAAGCGATTGATAAAGCAAAAGGAAACACAGACGAAACCTTTACAGAAGGACGTTACGAAGGTTTTGGACCAAATGGTTCTATGCTGATCGTTGATACCTTGACTTCAAACGTTAACCGTACAGCGGCTAATGTCCGTGCAGCTTTTGGTAAAAACGGAGGAAACATGGGCGCTTCAGGTTCTGTTTCTTACCTCTTTGACAACAAAGGTGTTATCGTATTTGCAGGTGAAGATGCGGACGCAGTCTTTGAGCAATTGCTAGAAGCAGATGTGGATGTGGATGATGTAGAAGCAGAAGAAGGAACAATCACAGTCTACACAGCGCCAACTGACCTTCACAAGGCTATCGTTGCCCTTCGTGAGTCAGGTGTCGAAGAATTCCAAGTTACTGAATTGGAAATGATTCCTCAGTCAGAAGTGGAATTGTCAGGCGATGACCTTGAAACCTTTGAAAAACTTTACAGCGTTCTTGAGGACGACGAAGACGTACAAAAGATCTACACAAACGTAGATGGATTCTAATTTAACCTAGAGAACACAATCCTAAGTGAAAAAATCACTTGGGATTTTTTGAATCAAGAAAATAGTTCTCTTGGAAACTTTTTTTCTTGACATCTTTTCTGAAAATGATAAAATAGTTCTCATGAAAACTTATTTAGTTCCTAGGAGAACTAAATGTGATGGTTAGAAAGGAGTTAGTATGGATAAGCCGATGTTAGTCTTTAAGCGTTTTGGTCATCAGATTCACCTGATGGTGCAAAAGGAAGCCAAACGTTGTGGTATTGAATTTATGGGTGGGCCGCAAGGTCAGGTTGTGCGTTTTTTGGATAATCGTGAGAAAAACCAAGACATGGTCTTGATTAAAGATATCGAGCAGGAACTCAATATTACCAAGTCTGTTGCTAGTAATTTGGTCAAGCGTATGGTGCAAAATGGTTTGGTGGAATTGGAGGCGAATCCTAGCGATAAGCGGGCAAAATTTGTTCGTTTGACGGACAAAGCACGTTCTCAGATGCAAGAGGTTAAGGCTTTTTTTGAACGAATAGACAAGCAGTTGATGGAAGACATTGATGAAGATGAATTACTGATTTTTGAGAAAGTTCTCGGTCAACTACAGGAAAATATCAAGGGAATAGGAGGAGAGAATGAATAAATTAGCCAAACGAATTAGTAGAAAAGAATGGGGGATGATTTTACTAGCCATTCTCTTTATCTGCTTTTCGGTCTATCTAGAGTTGGAAGTGCCAACCTATATCTCAAAAATTACGGATTTGCTAGGTAGTCAAGGAACTAATTTAGATGAGTTGTGGCAGCCGGCAAGCATGATGGTGGGAATGTCCTTTCTTGCCTTCTTGTCCGTAGTTGCAGTTGGATTTTTTGCATCCCGAGTGGCAGCTTCTTATACTAGTAGGCTGAGAAGTGATATTTTTAACCGAGTTTTGGATTACTCGCAGACAGAGATTAAGAAATTCTCTATTCCCAGTCTCTTGACGCGTACTACCAATGACATTACTCAAGTTCAAATGTTGATTACCATGGGCTTGCAAGTGGTAACGCGTGGTCCGATTATGGCTATCTGGGCTATCGGGAAGATTTTAGGCCATTCAGAATACTGGCTCTGGGCCGTTCTTGTAGCAGTGATTGTCAATGTTTTGATGACGACAGTCTTGATGACGCTAGCCTTTCCAAAACAGTCCTTGATTCAAAGTCTGACTGATAAACTGAACAGTATCACTCGTGAGAGTTTAACAGGTATTCGTGTCGTTCGTGCCTACAATGCTGAAGAATACCAAAATGAAAAATTTGCAGCAGCAAATGATGAATTGACAAGCTTGAATTTGTTTGTCAACCGTCTTATGGCTATTTTGAACCCTATCATGATGGGGATTTCAAGTGGTTTGAGTGTGGCGATTTACTGGATTGGGGCCTATGTGATTAACGACGCTGCTCCGATAGCACGTCTGCCTCTCTTTAGTGACATGATTGTTTTCATGTCTTATGCCATGCAGGTTGTCATGGGCTTCCTTCTCATGGGAGCACTCTTCATCGTTCTTCCCCGAACCATGGTTTCTGCTAAGCGGATTAATCAAGTTTTAGATTTGCATTCTTCTATCCAAAATCCTGCTCAAGTGCAGCTGGCTGATGAAAACCTCAAAGGTCAGGTCGAATTTAAGGATGTGACCTTCCGATATGCGGTAAATTCGGAGGCAGTTATCGAGCATGTTAGCTTTAGAGCAGACGCTGGTCAAACAGTGGCCTTTATTGGGTCAACAGGTTCTGGTAAATCAACTCTGGTCAATCTGATTCCACGTTTCTACGACGTATCAGCAGGAGAAATTCTGGTGGACGGTGTCAATGTTCAAGACTATGACTTGGAAGAGTTGCGCAACAAGGTTGGTTATATTCCTCAGAAAGCGGTTCTCTTTTCAGGGGATATCAAGGGCAATCTAGACTTTGGACAAAGTCAAGAAACACCACTTAGTGAGCAGGCTATGTGGCAGGCTTTGGAGTTGGCCCAGTCTAAGAACTTTATCGAAGACAAGGAAGCGGGCTTAGCGTCAGAAGTGGCCCAAGGAGGAACCAACTTCTCAGGTGGTCAAAGACAGCGTCTGGCAATTGCGCGTGCCTTAGCTCGGAAGCCAGAAATCCTCATCTTTGATGACTCCTTCTCAGCCTTGGACTACAAGACAGACCGTGTCCTACGCCAAGAGCTAGCAGAGAAAACCAAGTCTATGACCAAGCTTATCGTCGCACAGCGTATTTCAACGATTATGGATGCAGATTTGATTTTGGTCTTGGATCAAGGAAAAGTCGTGGGGCAAGGCACCCACAAGGAACTTCTAGCTAATAACGAAGTTTACCAAGAAATTGCCTATTCACAACTATCGAAGGAGGAATTGGAACATGGAAAATAAAAAACTGTCGCTCTGGAAACAGAGTAAACCCTATCTTGCAGGTCTCCAGTTTGCCCTTCTGATAGCCTTTCTAGCAACAATCTTATCCAATATCATTACTGTATATGGTCCAACCCGTATCAAGGAAATGACCAATATTATTGCCAGTGGTCTAGAAACAAGTGTGGATGTAGCGACGGTTGCAGCTATTGGTGGTTTTTTGGCCGTGATTTATGTGATCGGACTTCTATCAAATTATTTGCAGGCCTTTCTATTTACAACAGCAATTCAACGTTTTTCAGAGCGTTTGAGAAGAGCTATTGCAGAGAAAATCAATAACCTACCATTGGGGTATTTTGATGGACATTCTCAAGGAGATACCTTGTCTCGTGTAACTAATGACGTTGACACTGCAGCCCAGTCCCTCAATCAAAGTCTAGGAACGGTTCTTTCATCTAGTTTATTAGTTTTAGCAGTCTTGGTAACCATGTTTGGAATGAACTGGATTTTAGCCTTGGTAACGGTTGTTTCAACCCTTATTGGTTTTGTTTTCGTGTCCGTCTTTATGGGCAAATCGCAGGGCTTCTTTAAGAGTCAGCAACAAGATTTGGCAGCTGTAAATGGTTATGTGGAGGAAATGTACTCTGGCCATAATGTGGTGACCAGTTACAATGCTATCGAGAGCACGAAAGAAGAATTTGCAACATTAAATCGTCGTCTGTATGATAGTATCTGGAAATCTCAGTTTATTTCAGGGATTATGATGCCGATTATGATGTTTATTGGGAACTTTAGCTATGCCCTAGTGATTATCGTTGGTGCAGCCTTGGCCTTAAATGGGCAGATTAGTATAGGTATTATCGTTGCCTTTATGGCCTACGTTCGCATCTTTTCTCAGCCTCTTTCACAAATCGCTCAAGGGATTACTAGTTTGCAGCAGGCTAATGCAGCCATGGGACGTGTCTTCGAATTCCTAGCTGAAGAGGAAATGAAAGACGAATCCCATAAAGCAAGACAATTGAGCGATATGAAAGGTCAAGTAGTCTTTGATCGAGTCTCCTTTGGTTACACACCAGAGCGAACTATCATCCATGACTTTTCTGCGACGGCTCATGCAGGTCAAAAGGTTGCCATTGTCGGACCGACTGGGGCTGGTAAGACAACTATTGTCAATCTTTTGATGAAGTTCTATGAGATTGATAAGGGAAGTATCCGCATCGATGGTGTAGATACAAAGGATATGAAGCGTTCGGAAGTACACGATGCCTTTTCAATGGTCTTGCAGGATACTTGGCTCTTTGAAGGGACCATTCGCGACAATCTCATCTATAACCAAACAGGTATTAGTGATGAGCGCGTGATTGAAGCCAGCAAGGCTGTAGGGATTCACCACTTTATCATGACACTACCAGATGGTTACGATACCGTCTTGGATGATACAGTGATCTTGTCTGTCGGACAAAAACAACTCTTGACCATTGCTCGTGCTTTGTTAAAAGATGCGCCACTCCTAATCCTAGATGAGGCGACATCTTCGGTTGATACCCGTACAGAGGAATTGATTCAGAAAGCCATGGATCGTTTGATGGAAGGCAGAACTTCCTTTGTCATCGCCCACCGCTTGTCAACCATTCGTAATGCTGATCTGATTCTGGTTATGAAGGATGGAAATATCATCGAGCAAGGCAATCATGATGAGCTGATGGCACAAGCTGGTTTCTACGCTGACCTCTACAACAGTCAATTTACAGAAGACCAAGCAGAAGAATAAATCGAAAGAAGGCTTGACGGCCTTCTTTTTCTGCACTATACTAGAAGACAAGTGCTTCCCTATAAGCAAAATTTGAGTAAGTGATGAGAAAATATATGAAAAATTATCAAGAATGGTATGACCACATTGCTGGTAATATTGAAAATAAGCCCTTTCTTCAGAGCTTGTTAAGAACTTTCAATCGGTTCATGACGGTAGTTATGCCTATGATTTATCTAACCTTATTAGCAGTTACCTATCTCCAAGAAGGACTTGGGAAACAGGTCGGAATCTATTTGTTTATCCCTGCATCAGGTTTTGTGATTTTGTCCTTTCTTCGTAAGAAAATCAATGCCCTTAGGCCTTATGAAGTTTGGGAAATTGTACCGCTACTAGACAGAGATAGTCCTGGTCAGTCTATGCCTAGTCGTCATGTCTTTTCAGCAACCATTATCTCCATGGCTTGCTTACACGCTAGTCTATCTGTAGGGGTTATCTTGTTGGTCTTGTCAGCCTTCCTAGGTCTAGTGAGAGTCTTAGGGGGAGTGCATTATCCCAAGGATGTAGTGGTTGGCTATATTTGTGGTCTTGTGTGGGGTGTGCTTTTCTTTCTATTTTGACCTGTAAGTTAAGGTGATCCCACAACCACTTACGAGCCTAAAGTAACCACTTGCTTTTTTGCTCTTGTTTTCTTATTTTAGCTTTGATATAGTAGAGTCAGAAAGGAGATGGAATGAAGTTACGAATCGAAATTGACAGCAATTTAGAGGAAACTGAAATTGTCATCAAGGCAGCGGCTTTGACAGATGAGATTGCGGATTTACAGCGGCTCTTGCAAGAGTCCAAGTCTCCTAGGCTGATTTTTTACAAGGGAACAGGTGAATATTATCTGGACTTGTCGGAAATTCTCTTCTTTGAGACGGAAGGTAGCAAGATTTATGCCCATACCCAGAAAGATGCCTACGAGGTTCGGCTTAAACTCTATGAGTTAGAGGCTATTCTTCCTCGCTATTTCAGTCGAGTATCCAAGTCAACGATTGCTAATATTCGGCAAGTCTATTCGGTGGACAAGTCCTTTTCAGGAACGGGCACCATTTCCTTTTACCAGACCCACAAGGAGGTTCATGTCTCACGGCATTACCAATCCCTCCTAAAAGAAAATCTAAGAAACATGAGGTAATAAGATGAAAAAGAAAGCATTTGGTATTGTGTTGCTAGTATTGGCAACTTTAGTATTATTGCAAGGAAATTTTGGGATCCCTTCTTTAGATGGCAAAATATGGCCCTTAATCGGTATTGTCTTTTTTGCCTACCAATCAGTTGAGGCTTTGCTTCGTCGTCATCTAACATCGGCAGTTTTTACCGCTCTAGTAGCCCTCATGATTGCCAATCATTTTTATAACATTTTACCGATTCCAAACCAGTCTTTGTTTTGGGCTAGTATCTTAGCAGTGCTAGGTGTCGGCTATCTCACTCACTCAAGTAAGTTTTGGTACGGAAAAAAATGGTGGTACAACGGTGAACGAACAGTCATCACGGATAAGGAAGTTGCTTTTGGCAGTGGAACCTTCTATAAACAAGATCAAGATCTTGTAGATGACCAAGTAGAAGTGGCTTTTGGAGATGCAAAAATCTACTATGACAACGCAGAGATGTTAGGTGATTTTGCCACTCTGAATATCGAAGTGGCTTTTGGTAATGCAACTGTCTATGTTCCACAACACTGGCGTGTAGACTTGAAAGTAGAAACATCCTTTGGTGCAGCCAAGGCGGACGCTCCTGTAGCCCCAACCAGCAAAACCTTGATTATCCGTGGGGAAGTCGCCTTTGGGAAGTTAGGGGTAGTCTACGTTAAATAAAAAAATCTTCCAATTCCCTTGCAAAAATGAAGAAAGTGTGATAACATAGTACGGTATGTGGTGCTAGCACATCCGCTATATTAGATCTAATAGGAGGAAAACACAATGGCTAAAGTATGTTACTTTACAGGTCGTAAGACTGTATCAGGAAACAACCGTTCACACGCGATGAACCAAACAAAACGTGCCGTAAAACCAAACCTTCAAAAAGTTACTGTTCTTATCGATGGTAAACCTAAAAAAGTTTGGGCTTCAGCTCGTGCTTTGAAATCAGGTAAAGT
>NZ_DXLC01000008.1:0-7242 GCF_019414905.1 Streptococcus sp.
TCCTGACGAGAAAGTAGTCAATAACGGTCCTATGCTCCATCCTTATCTCAAGGAGATGAATCAGGCTACCTTTGGAGATAAAGATCTCTTGACAGTAGGGGAAACATGGGGAGCAACGCCAGAAATCGCTAAACTTTACTCTGATCCAAAGGGACAAGAATTGTCTATGGTCTTCCAGTTTGAGCATATCTGTCTTCAGTATCAGGAGGGTAAACCTAAGTGGCAGTACCAAAAAATGCTAAATGTCGGGAAGTTAAAAGAAATTTTCAACAAATGGCAGACAGAGTTAGGAGTTGAGGACGGTTGGAATTCGCTTTTCTGGAACAATCATGACCTCCCACGTATCGTCTCTATTTGGGGAAATGACCAAGAATATCGTGAAAAATCTGCCAAAGCCTTTGCAATCTTGCTTCATCTCATGAGAGGGACACCTTATATCTACCAGGGTGAGGAGATTGGGATGACCAACTATCCATTTGAAACACTGGACCAAGTAGAAGATATTGAGTCCCTCAATTATGCACGTGAAGCGCTTGAAAAAGGCGTTCCGATGGAAGAAATCATGGACAGTATCCGTGTCATTGGTCGTGACAATGCCCGTACCCCTATGCAATGGGATGAGAGCCAAAATGCTGGTTTCTCAACAGGTCAACCTTGGTTGGCAGTCAATTCAAACTATCAAGCAATCAATGTTCAAGAAGCGCTGGCAAATCCAGATTCTATTTTCTATACCTATCAGAAACTGGTTCAAATCCGTAAGGAGAATAGCTGGCTGATTCGAGCGGACTTTGAACTATTGGAAACAGCTGACAAGGTCTTTGCTTATATCCGTAAAGATGGTGACCGTCAATTCCTAGTCGTAGCTAACTTGTCCAATGAAGAGCAAGATTTGATCGTAGAAGGAAACGTCAAATCGGTCTTGATTGAAAATACTGTGGCTCAAGAAGTCTTTGAAAAACAAATCTTAGCTCCATGGGATGCGTTCTGTGTGGAATTGGGCTAAATATTTCTGAACAGAAAAATCTAAAATTGAAATCGTATAAAAACAAGGGAGGACTGTATGAAAGGCAGAAATCCTTTGTTTTTTTATGACCTGCATTTATAAACTTTCATTCTAAAAATTCAATTAACTTTACAAATCCTGGCTATTTTGGTAAAATAAGTTTATGTTATAAAAACTAACATAAAGGAGAAAGAAGATGAATACAAAAAAGCGTGTTCTTAGTGCAGGCCTAACTTTTGCGGCTGCCTTGCTCTTGGCTGCCTGTGGACAATCAGGTTCAGATACAAAAACTTACTCATCAACCTTTAGTGGAAATCCAACTACATTTAATTACTTATTAGACTACTACGCTGACAATACATCGATTATCACCAACCTAGTGGATGGTTTGCTTGAAAATGACAATCACGGAAATCTAGTTCCATCTTTAGCAGAAGACTGGTCTGTTTCGAGCGACGGTCTGACTTATACCTATAAATTGAGAAAAGATGCCAAATGGTTCACGGCTGACGGTGAAGAGTACGCTCCAGTCAAGGCGCAGGATTTTGTGACAGGGATTAAATACGCAGTGGATAATAAATCTCAGGCCATTGACTTGATTCAAAACTCGATTAAGGGATTGAATGATTATATTACAGGAGTGGATTCTGATTTTTCTAAGGTTGGGGTGAAGGCCCTTGACGACCAGACGGTTGAGTATACTTTGGTACGCCCAGAGCCTTACTGGAATTCAAAAACAACCAACAGTATTCTTTTCCCAGTGAACGAAGAGTTTTTAAATTCAAAAGGGAAAGATTTTGGGACCCTATCTCCAGATAGCATTCTTTACAGCGGACCTTACTTGTTAAAAGATTTTACATCAAAATCATCGATCGAGTATGTGAAAAATCCTCATTACTACGATCATGATAAGGTATCGATTGAGCGCGTGAAATTGGCTTATTTTGACGGCTCAGACCAAGAATTGACCATCCGTAACTTTGAAAGCGGAGCTTATTCAATCGCTGGTGTTTATCCAAATAGTTCAAATTTTGCTAAGACAAAGGAAAAATATAAGAATAATATCATTTACAGTTTGCAGGACAAGACTTCTTGGTATTTTAATTTTAACGTCAACCGTAAGGCTTACAATCACACTGCTAAAACGACAGATGAGCAGAAGAAGTCAACTGAGACAGCTGTCTTGAACAAAAACTTCCGTCAAGCAGTGAACTTCGCCTTGGACCGCACAGCCTATTCTGCCCAGTCAAATGGGGAAGAAGCTGCTAGCAAGACTCTTCGTAACACCTTGGTGCCTCCAACATTTGTCCAAGTTGGAGATAAGACCTTTGGAGAAGTAGTCGCTTCTAAATTGGTCAACTATGGCACAGAATGGTCAGATATTAACTTGGCAGATGCCCAGGATGCCTATTTCAACAAAGAAAAAGCCCAAGCAAAATTTGCGGAAGCTAAAAAAGAATTGGCAAGTCAGGGTGTGACTTTCCCTATTCACTTGGATGTGGCAGTTGATCAGACGAATAAAAATGCTGTGACAGGTATGAACTCAGTTAAGCAGACCCTTGAATCAGTTTTGGGTGCTGATAATATTGTCATTGATGTTCAGCAACTGTCAACAGATGATTTTAATAATGTAGCCTTCTTAGCACCAACGCCAGCTGATCGAGACTACGATTTGAACTTTGATGGCTGGGTAGGTGATTACCAAGATCCATCAACTTATCTCAATCCTTTCAATGCAGAGGATGGATTCTACCTAAAGATTTTTGGTCTAGATGCCAAGGAAGATAAAGCAAAAATTGCTAGCTTAGGTTTGGATACTTACACTAAAATGCTTAAGGGAGCGGATAGTGAAAACAAAGATGTAGCGAAGCGTTATGAAAAATACGCTGAAGCTCAAGCTTGGATGATCGATAACTCTCTCATTATGTCAGCTATGTCAAATGGTGGGACGGCTTCTGTAACTAAAGTGACACCATTTACAAGAGGTTATTCATTGGTTGGTATCAAGGGTGATGGAAATAATTATAAGTACATGAAACTGCAAAAAGATACAGTTACGACTAAACAGTATGAAGAAGCCAAGACTAAATGGGAGCAAGAAAGTAAAAAAGCAATCGAAAAAGCTCAAAAAGAAGCAGAAAATCATGTTAAATAATGATGAGCAGTTCTATTGGATGGTTTTTATAAAGCCATCTTAATAGGGCTGTTTTTTGGCTGTACGGGCTAGTAGTTGTCTAGTTATGTTGAATTGTAAATGAAATGCAATGTTGAGTTTGATTGTTTAATGTTCAATGAAAATCAAAGAGCAACTAGGAAGATATGTACAGAATCTCAAAGACTTGTTTTGAGATTGTCTACGGTAACATATAACTATGATACGGTGGTACTGGTATGCTTTGAAGAGAAGTATCAGTATTTATGAGGTTCAAATAATCTATATCGAAGGAGGTTTATAAACTGGCTAGATGTAGAACTTACCGTAAAAAAGTGATATAATGGTAACATTAAATGTATAGGTGTTAATCATGAGTAGACGTTTTAAAAAATCACGTTCACAGAAAGTGAAACGAAGTGTTAATATAGTTTTGTTGACTATTTATTTATTGTTAGTTGGTTTTTTATTGTTCTTAATCTTTAAGTACAATATACTTGCTTTCAGGCACGTTAATATAGTGGTCGCAGTTTTTGCCGTGATGGTTGCTGTGATTGCTGCATTATTAATAATCTATAAAAAAGCAGAAAAGTTCACGATTTTCTTTTTGACACTAGCTGTTTTAGTGAGTTCTGTTTCTTTATTTACTCTGCAGCAATTTATAGGCTTTACAAGTCATATTAATGCAACTTCAAATTATTCAGAGTATTCTCTCAGTGTCGTCGTTTTAAAGGATAGCGATATCAATAATGTTGCCCAATTATCTAGTGTTATGGGACCAACAGGTACGGATGATGAGAATATTCAAAAGCTAATTTCTGATATTAAGACGAGTCAAAATAAGGATTTGACGGTTGATAAAAGTACTTCTTACTTGTCAACTTATAAAAGTTTGATTTCTGGAGAGGCCAAAGCCATTGTCTTAAATAGTGTATTTGAGAATATTATTGAAGCAGAGTATCCAGATTATGCTTCTAAAATTAAGAAAATTTACACTAAAAAAATGACCAAGGATGTTGAGACCCCTAAGGTATCTAAAGATCGCTTCTTTAATATCTATGTCAGTGGTATTGATACTTACGGTGCCATTAGTTCAGTTTCGCGCTCAGATGTCAATATCCTGATGACGGTCAATAGGGATACGAAGAGAATCCTTCTTACAACAACTCCACGAGATTCATATGTTCCTATTGCTGATGGTGGAAACAATCAAAAGGATAAATTGACTCATGCTGGTATATATGGGGTTGATTCATCTATTCATACCTTAGAGAACCTTTATGGTGTAGATATTAATTATTATGTTCGTTTGAATTTTACCTCATTTTTGAAATTGATTGACCTATTGGGAGGGGTAGATGTTCATAACGATCAAGAGTTTTCAGTTCTACATGGGAAGTTCCACTTTCCAGTTGGGAATGTCCATCTAGATTCTGAGCAAGCCCTAGGCTTTGTACGTGAACGCTACTCACTAGCCGATGGAGATCGTGACCGTGGTCGGAATCAACAAAAGGTCATTGTAGCAATCATTCAGAAGTTAACTTCTACAGAAGCCTTGAAAAACTATAGTAGTATTCTTCAAGGATTGCAGGATTCTCTTCAAACAAATATGCCGATTGAGACTATGATGGATCTAGTGAATACTCAGTTGGAAAGTGGAGGAAATTATAAAGTAAATTCTCAAGATTTAAAAGGGACAGGTCGGATGGATCTTCCTTCTTATGCAATGCCAGACAGTAATCTCTATATGATGGAAATAGATGAGAGTAGTTTAGCTACAGTCAAAGCAGCTATACAGGATGTGATGGAGGGTAGATAAAATGATAGACATCCATTCGCATATCGTTTTTGATGTAGATGACGGGCCGAAGTCAATAGAGGATAGTAAGGCACTTTTAAGAGAAGCTTATAATCAAGGGGTTCGAATGATTGTGTCTACTTCACATCGTCGAAAAGGAATGTTTGAAACTCCAGAAGAAAAAATTGCAACAAATTTTATTAAGGTTCGTGAAATTGCAAAAGAAGTAGCAGATGATTTAGTCATTGCTTATGGCGCAGAGATATACTATACTTCGGATGTGCTAGAAAAGCTAGAAAAAAAAGAAATTCCTACCCTTAATGATAGCCGTTATGCTTTGATTGAGTTTAGCATGCACACTCCCTATCGTGAGATTCATACGGGATTGAGTAATATTTTGATGTTGGGAATCACACCAGTAATTGCTCATATTGAACGTTATGATGCTTTAGAGAATAATGAAAAACGCGTTCGCGAACTGATTGATATGGGCTGCTATACTCAGATAAATAGTTATCATGTTTTAAAACCTAAGCTCTTTGGTGAAAGATATAAATTTATGAAAAAGAGAGCTCGGTATTTTTTGGAACGTGATTTAGTTCATGTAGTTGCAAGTGACATGCACAATTTAGACAGTAGACCTCCATATATGGAACAGGCATACGATATCATTGCTAAGAAATATGGAGCGAAAAAAGCGAAGGAACTTTTTGTAGAAAATCCCAGAAAAATTATAATGGATCAATTAATTTAGGAGAAAATATGAAAGATCAAAACACTTTGGAAATCGATGTATTTCAACTATTTAGAGCTTTATGGAAAAGAAAGTTAGTCATTTTATTAGTGGCAATTATAACTTCTTCAGTTGCTTTTGCCTACAGTACTTTTGTTATCAAACCTGAGTTTACTAGTACGACTCGGATTTATGTAGTTAACCGTAATCAAGAAGAGAAGTCTGGTTTAACCAATCAAGACTTGCAGGCAGGATCATACTTGGTTAAAGACTATCGTGAAATTATCCTATCGCAGGATGTTTTGGAGAAAGTTGTTTCTGATTTGAAACTAGATTTGACGCCGAAAGGTTTGGCTAATAAAATCAAGGTCAAAGTTCCGGTTGATACCCGTATCGTATCCATTTCAGTTAATGATCGAGTTCCTGAAGAGGCAAGCCGTATCGCTAACTCTTTGAGAGAAGTAGCTGCTCAAAAAATTATCAGTATTACTCGTGTTTCTGATGTGACAACACTGGAAGAAGCAAGACCAGCGATATCACCGTCTTCGCCAAATATTAAACGCAATACACTAATTGGTTTTTTTGTCGGGTTGATTGCCATAAGTGTTACAGTCCTTCTTCTTGAACTTGTGGACACTCGTGTGAAACGTCCAGAAGATATCGAAGATGCACTGCAGATGACACTTTTGGGAGTTGTACCAAACTTGGATAAGTTGAAATAGGAGAAAGAGATGCCAACATTAGAAATAGCACAGAAAAAACTGGAGTTCATTAAGAAGACAGAGGAATATTACAATGCCTTGTGTACAAATATACAGTTGAGCGGTGATAAACTAAAAGTGATTTCCGTTACTTCTGTTAACCCTGGGGAAGGAAAATCAACTACTTCCATAAATATAGCATGGTCTTTTGCGCGTGCAGGCTATAAAACTCTTTTGATCGATGGCGATATTCGAAATTCAGTTATGTCAGGAGTTTTTAAATCTCGTGAAAAAATTACAGGGCTGACAGAATTTTTATCTGGGACAACTGATTTATCTCACGGGTTATGTGATACAAATATTGAAAATCTATTTGTAGTTCAATCGGGATCTGTATCACCAAACCCTACAGCCTTGTTACAAAGTAAAAATTTTAATGATATGATTGAAACCTTGCGTAAATATTTTGATTATATCATTGTTGATACAGCACCTATTGGATTTGTTATTGATGCGGCAATTATCACTCAAAAGTGTGATGCGTCCATCTTGGTAACTGCAATGGGTGAGGCGAATAAGCATGATGTCCAAAAAGCGAAACAACAATTAGAGCAAACAGGAAAACCATTTTTAGGTGTCGTTCTCAATAAATTTGATGTTCAACGTGAAAAATATGGTTCTTACGGTGGTTATGGTAATTATGGTAAAAAATAACCTAGGGAAGATTTTATGGATGAAAAAGGATTAAAGATTTTTCTGGCAGTATTACAGAGTATTATTGTCATTTTATTGGTTTATTTTCTTAGCTTTGTTAGAGAGACAGAAATTGAACGTTCTTCGATGGTTATACTATAC
>NZ_DXLC01000080.1:0-1117 GCF_019414905.1 Streptococcus sp.
CTACCAACTTATTTACTGTCAAAAAACTGCGCCAGTATTCGTAAAAAATACTTGCATAATTCTTATCATAAGTCGAAGAACCAAAATCATTCAATGAATGCCAACCATACTTCTTCTGAAAAAGTTCTACGAGAGATTGATTACAAATTTTTTCCGCTTGAAATTCCTCTTCTGTCAAGAAATACTTGCGACTAATATATTCAACCATCCCCTCTTCGAACCAGATATAAGAGTCGTAACCATCAAAATCATCTAAAAAATACTCCGACCAATGAGCTAACTCATGTCCTACAATCTGTAAGAGGAAATTTTCAGATAAAGAATGATAGTGACTTTCTATTGCTTGAGTTTGCTGAGAACACTCGTAGTCCATCAACTGATACAAATACAACTCTTTCCAAATAGCTAAATCAGGCGTCATAACCATTCGTCTATTATTTGTATAGGCTGGAACAGCACTTTCCCTAATAATCTGTGTAGCAGCATTAAAACTTGACCAAATAACAGCTTGTGGTAAATCACAGACTGCAAGTTCATTCTTTAAAAAAGATTGATAATCTTTCAACTTTTCAGTATTTCTTACTACAAAATCACGAAATGCAGCTAGTTGACTATCGTCTTTGACAAGATAAAGGTTTTCCACGTCTCTCCTTTCTTTCACACAATAGACTGAATAAGCAAAAAACCGCATCCGACAATCCTAGGTTGATTTAACCTAGGGGCGTCAGAAACGCGGTTCCACCCTAATTTATTACTTCATTGTTTTTGAAAATAGTACAGAAAGCGCCAGCACTTTATTTTGCCCTACTTGGCTCCCACTTTCCCAAGCTCGCTTGAAGAACGCCATAAGACTTTCTTTCCTGCTGACTATTATATCAAAAATTGGAGCAATGTACAATTCTTTTTATGATTTTCTAAAAATCCACATCATCAACTCGTGGAGCACCAGATTGAACAGCAATCGTTTTTAAGGTTTCTCGTTCCTCTTGACTTAATTCAATTCCAAAACAATCAAGATTAGCCTGAATACGAGAGGCTGTGACAGATTTCGGAAGTGGTAAAAATCTTTCTGCCAAGCTCCAGGCCAAGGCTATCTGAGCAACAGACTTTCCATGAT
>NZ_DXLC01000081.1:0-1933 GCF_019414905.1 Streptococcus sp.
GTGGCCAACCAATCCATACTTGCAACATCGTTGCACATCTTATTTAGGAGGTTCATGAGCGTGGACTTTCCAGCCCCATTTTCTCCTAAAAGTGCATGAATTTCACCTTTTCGTAGGTGCAGGTTGATTTTGTCGTTGGCAACAAATTCACCAAACACCTTGGTAATATCACGCATCTCAATGACATTTTCGTGTGCCATGTGCTCTTCCTTTCAGAGTCTTATTTTATTTCAATAAAACTTGCTCGTTTGTCTAGTAGCAAGCTTTACTGAGACAAAATGACTTTGTCTCAACTCTTAAAAAAGCGGCCGAGGGCCGCTTCCTAAGAAATGACTTCCATCCATTATTTTGCAGGAACTTTTACGCTTCCATCAAGGATTTTAGCTTTAGCATCTTCAACAGCTTTTTTACCTTCTTCAGAAAGGTTAGTTGTTACCAAGTCAACCCCTTTATCCTTCAATGAGTAAACGATTACTTGACCACCAGGGAATTCACCTTTTTCTGCCTTGTTAGAAATATCTTTTACAGTTGTACCAACTTGTTTCAAAGTAGATACAAGAACGAAGTTTGATTCTTTACCATCTTTAGAAGTGTATTTACCTTCTGCTTCTTGGTCACGGTCAACACCGATAACCCAAACTTTTTCATTTTCAGGACGGCTTTCGTTGAGTGATTTTGCTTCTGCAAAGACACCAGCACCTGTACCACCAGCTACTTGGTAAACAATATCTGCACCGGCTGCGTATTGTGCGGCTGCAATTGTTTTACCTTTAGCAGCATCACCAAATGAACCAGCATAGTCAACTTGGACTTTGATAGATGGGTCTACTGACGCAACACCAGCCTTGAATCCTGCTTCAAAACGAGAGATAACTTCTGACTCCTGCCCACCTACAAAACCAACTTGTTTTGTTTTAGTTGTTTTTGCTGCAGCTACACCTGCAAGGTAACCTGACTCATTATCAGCGAAAGTTACGCTCGCAACATTCTTTTGATCTTTAATCACATCATCAATCAAGACATAGTTCAAGTCAGAATGTTCTTTAGCTGCTTCTTCAACCGCATTGTGAAGGGCAAAACCAACACCGAAGATTAGGTTGTAACTTCCAGCTGCTTGTTGCAAGTTGTTAGCGTAGTCAGCTTCACTTGTTGATTGGAAGTAAGTGAAACCGTTATCTTTTGAAAGATTGTGTTCTTTACCCCAAGCCTGCAAACCTTCCCAAGCTGATTGGTTGAATGATTTATCATCAACACCACCAGTATCAGTGACGATTGCTGCTTTTGTCTTCACATCAGAAGATGAATCTGCCTTACGAGAAGAGCGGTTACCACATGCAGCAAGTCCAACTGCTGCCACTGCAACTAGACCAAGGCCTAGCCATTGTTTCTTGTTCATTACTGAACCTCCTAAATAAGATGTGCAACGATGTTGCAAGTATGGATTGGTTGGCCACAAGGACCGTGCCACTCAGAGAGCGACTCAGACTAGTTTAAGTCTGTAAAAGAGTATGGAAGTAATTCCCCGACCGTCATCTCGACCGTCGATTTATCTTTTGCGACTAAGGTCACTTTTAGATCTTGTTCAAAAAATTCGACCATTACTTGGCGACAAGCACCACATGGTGAGATTGGTTTTTCAGTCTGTCCATAGACAATCAATTCTGAAAATTCTCTTTGTCCTTCAGATATAGCCTTAAAAATGGCTGTTCTCTCACCGCAATTGGTCAAAGGATAGCTAGCATTTTCGATATTTACTCCCGTGTAAACACTACCGTCTTTGGCTACTAAAACTGCTCCGATAGGAAAGTGAGAATAGGGGACATAGGCATGTTTGCTGGTTTCAATTGCCAGTTCAATCAACTCAGTAGTCGCCATCTGCCAATTCTCCTTTTAAAATGGCTACCCCAGCTGACGTTCCAATACGGGTCGCACC